>JALFIR010000074.1:0-37489 GCA_022776215.1 Solobacterium sp.
TAATTATTCTTAGTTTCTCTTCTGGAGAATAATACTTATTATTAGTATGTTTCAATGTTTCAGTACCATGCTTATCAGCTAACCTTAAAAAATATCTAACAACCGTTTCACCAGCATGTAATTCTTTAGCTATGGTTACCGGTGACTTAAGATTGCTTTTCCAATCTTGGTAAGCTTTAAGCTTTTGTTCATAAGTTAATTTCATATAAAAAGTGAACCTCCTAAGTTTGTCCAACTTTAGGGGTTCACTACAAAGTACGGACTAAACCACCCAATAAACCACCGATAAGAATACTTGTAAATTTTAAAAATTACTTAGATATTAATAATTTGTATTAATATAATACTCAAAAATAATAAGGGCTTAAAAATTGTATAATAGTACCAGTATGAGTTATCAAGTATTATATAGAACATATAGACCATCAAGATTTGATGAGGTAGTAGGGCAGGAGTATATTGTAAAGATTCTTAAGAACACAATTAAGAATAAGAGAATTGCTCATGCATATTTATTTGCGGGTCCAAGAGGAACTGGTAAGACAACGATTGCTAAGTTATTCGCAAAGGCGATTAACTGTGAAGATTTTAATGAAGAAGCTTGTGACAATTGTCCTAGCTGTTTAGCATTCAAGGAAAATAATCATCCAGACATTATTGAACTAGATGCTGCCAGCAACAACTCTGTTGATGATATCAGAGAGATTATTGAACAAGTTCCATATTCACCAATTGTAGGTAAATATAAAGTATATATTATTGATGAAGTTCATATGTTATCTTCATCAGCTTTTAATGCATTATTAAAGACATTAGAAGAACCACCTGCACATGTTGTCTTTATTTTAGCTACTACTGATCCTCAAAAAATCATTCCTACTGTCTTAAGTAGATGTCAAAGATATAATTTCTCAAAGATCTCTAATCTAAATATGGAAAAAAAGATGGTTGAGATTTTAAACAAGGAACATCTTCAATATGAAGATAAGGCACTAGATGAAGTTGCTATGTTGGCAGAAGGTGGTATGAGAGATGCTCTATCTATCCTTGAACAAATACTTTCTTACAATAATGATGGAATCTTCTTAGAAGATGTCCAAAGAATATTTGGTTTAAGTACTAAGGAAGAAAAAGTAGAACTATTAATCAAGATTCATAATGACTTAACAGGTTCTATTAATCTATTAAGACAAATGTATGATTCTGGTATTGATCCAAAAAGATTATGTGTAGATTTACTTGAAATCATCAAAGAAAGTCTAATCTATAGTGATGATCAAAATGAAACATTATTAAATAAATTATCTAAATTTGATTGTATGAATATCTTAGATGTAGTAAGTGTAAATGACTTATTATCTGATATTACATATCTTGAAGAAGCTTTAAATAAAGCTAGAAGTAATCAAAGCTTTTTAACATACCTTGAACTAGCTGAGGTAAAGATGGGTGGTAATTCATCTAAACATGCTATTAAAACTAAACCTGCTATAACACAAACAGTTACTAGAACTGTTGTGGAAGAACCTAAGGTTGAAGCAGTTGTTGCTGAAGAAGTAAAAGAAGAACCCCAAGTCGTAGTTGAGGAACCTGTTGTTGAACAAACAATAACTGAAGATATACCTAATGGGCTTGAATCTGGGGCCTCAAACCTTGGACTCGAATCTGATGGGGCTCGAATCTCAATCACTCCTGAACCAATCATGGAAACATTGGTACAAGATTTTACTGGTGGCACTAGTGTCGAAGAAGAACATGAGGTATTAAATGAACAACCTATAGATATTGAGTATCTAGCTGCATTACTTTTAACTGCTAACAAGAACGAAAAAGTATCTGACAGTATTATCTACAATAGACTAGAAATGTATAAACTAGATCCAGACAAGAGAAAGTTCTATGAACTATTAAAAAACACTGACTTATTCGCAAGTGGTAAGGATGTAATAATTGTTACTGGTCCTAAATTGTATATTGATAATATCAATGCAACTGAAAATAGAAACGAACTATATCGATTCTTCATGGAAGAGTTTGGACTAGATAAGGTAATCTATGGTGTAGAAGATAATAAACGTGGTGAACTAATTAGTATCTATAAGAATCTGATGGCTAATAAAGATAGTAAGTCACCAATAGTACAAAAGCCTGTTATTGAAAAAGAGATGACTAATGAAGATAAGGCTAAACTATTATTTGATAATGTGAGGGTTGAAGACTAATGTATCCTGAGAGATTTCAAAAAGTAATTGATATGTATGAAAGATTACCAGGAGTAGGTAATAAGACAGCACAAAGATTTGCGTTTACTTTATTAAACCTAGATGATGAGACAATAGATGCCTATGCAGATACTTTAAGAGACTTAAAGAATCTCAAAAGATGCAAAGTTTGTGGCTTTTTAAGTGATGATGATACTTGCCCAATCTGCAAAGATGAATCAAGAGACAAGAATATCATCATGGTGGTAGGTAGTGCTCAAGATCTAATCGCTATTGAAAAGACTAATACTTATAAGGGTACTTACCATATCTTAAATGGTCTATTGTCTAGTTCTAAGGGCATTTATCCTGAGGATTTAAATATTGATAACTTGTTAAAGAGAATCAATGATAATACCAAGGAAATAATAGTAGCCACACCACCAACAATGGACGGGGAAATGACAGCACTATATTTAGATAAAGTATTAAAGAACAAGAATGTCTTAGTAACAAGATTAGCTCATGGTTTACCAATGGGAGCAAGTCTAGATTATACTGATGAATTAACTCTAATTAAGGCGATGACTAATCGTAAGAAAATAGAAGAAGAATGATATTACTAAAATCTTTTGATGAACAAAATAACTTCAATAATGCGATAGTACCATTATCATTAAATATTGATAAGCTTATTTTTGTATACCATCATCAGATAGATAGAAGTAAATTTGAATACTGTACCAAAGTAATCAATAAATACAAAGATATTGAAATTCATTTTACTAAAGTTGATGAACAAAGCATAAGACAATACTTTAGTGATGAGACAATAGTTGATGTCAGTGCCAACAAGTATCTTTCATTAGTATTGTGTGAAATGGCATTAAAAAGAAATAATCGTATTATTTATTTTGATGAAGAAGAGAAGTGCATCAAGGATTATCGTAAACATGAAGCCTTAACTTCAAAGATTTTTAATTTTCAAATAGAAGATATCATCACTTTAAATGGTGGTCGTATTATATCTTCTATGCATAATCCTGTAAAAAATAGAGAGACAATAGAACTAATCTATAAGACTATTGAATATAGTAAGAATAATTATTCAAACTTCATTTCCTTTGTTTCAAAGATTAATAACTTAATTAATTATCTAGATCATCAAGATAATGATTATTATCTTGATGAAACAACAATTAAGAAAATAACAAGTGATGAGAATTATCGCTATTTTAAAGATTTAAACTTATTTACAATTAAAGATAATACTCTAAGTTTCTTCAACAAAGACATTAGAAGAATCTTTATGGTCTCTGGCACTTTCTTAGAAAACTATATCTACAATAAACTAGTTGATAGTAAATTATTTGATGATGTCTTGATGTCTTGTAACATCGAATTTTCAAGAACCCAAAATCTTTCAGTAAGATGTGAATTAGATTGTTTAGTGATTAAAGATAATTGTTTACTGTTTACTAGTATTAAATCTAACAAAGTGGATCCAAGTGATTTAAATGAAATAAAAGTTCATAATGTGATGTTTGGTAATGAATATTCTAAACCTGTTATTTGTCTTTATAGCGAACTAAGTGAAAATAGACCACTAGTATATGCCAAGGGTGAAGAGCTTGGTATCTATATAATTGAGAAAAATGACTTTGAAAATGATGTCGCAAATAGATTTTTAGAGATAATTAACAATTCCTACCAGTATAATAATGGTATATGGCAGCGATAGCTTATATTACTGATTCTAAGATGTTAGATCATCATCGTTTAAATGCAGACACGACGATGAATTTTTGGCGTTTATCTCCAACATTATCATTCTCTAATTTTAAAGTAGGTGATTTAATATTCTTCCTATCTAAAGACAAGATACATATGCGTGATGGAGAAAAGGGCATTGTTGGCTATGGCAGAGTAGAAAGTTTAATTGTTAATAGCGTTAATACCATGTGGAACAAATTTGAACAAGAAAATGGATATAACACTTGTGATGAATTCAAGGAAGCAATCCTTAAAGTAAGCAAGGATCATAAGCTTCCATCTAAGATATCTTCTTTCTATTTAAAAGATGTTGTCTTCTTCCAAGCTCCTGCTTATTTAAGTGAATTTGGTATGCTAATATCCAATAATGTAGAATCTTATGTTTACATTAATCCCGAGGAAATAGTAATTAAACTATTAGAATATGCCAAGGATAATGTAGACTTATGGTCAAGTGTTGAGAATGTTTGCGACAAGATTGATGACGAAGAATTAAAGTATGCGATTAGATTAGCTCATAATAGGATCGGTGATTTTAATCTTCATGATAAACAAACAAAAGCAATCAAAATCATGCATAAGGTTAAGCTTCTTAATTCTGAATTGTCTTATGTTGGTAATTCAATTCTTGATTTAACTCTTGTGAATGAAAGAAATGTTTTGATTGTATTGTTTAATGACAACAACATGGATATAAGGTTGTTAATAGGACAGTGTGAACTGTATCGTAAGTATATTGGTGAATATTATCCTAATGCGTTTAAGTTGTATTTTAAAGTAAGTAATAATGATAAGGAATTAGAATATCTATTGAATAAATTTATATGAGAGAGAATAATTTTGGAAAGTATTTGGGTTTCACTTGTATTAAAAATACTAAGGAAGAAACAATTTATGAAGTTGAAGTTAATGAGAATGTAATGAATCCCTTTAATGCAGTACATGGCGGATTATTGTATGCATTATGTGATGAAGCCTGTGGCTATGCCTGTGGTTTAGTTTATAAGATGCCAGTTACTGTTAATGCGACTTTTAATTATTTAAAGCCAGCTATGAATACATCTAAATTAAAAGCTGTTGTTCATCCTATTAAAGTTGGATCAACATTAGCTGTGTTAGATGTGAATGTTTATGATGATAAAGACTTACACTTATGTAATGGTACTTTTACTTATATGGAGATAAATAAATGAATAAGAAGATAAAATATATAATTCTTTTCCTATTAGCTATTGTGTTGGGTTTAGCAGGTAGAGTAATAATAAATCAATCAACCTTATTGGTTGATACAAACACAACAGTACCTGAGGGTTTCTTACCTATTAATGATTATGTTTTAGTTGATAAGAACACAAAAGAACCTGTTCAAAAGATTAGATGTTTAGATTATAAATATGAGAATGATTCATATGATTATAGTAGCAATCTAGAGACTACTAAGGGTATTGATGCTCATTCTAGTTTTGAAGAGTTTGTGGATGCTTATGGTGATTATGTAGCCACATACATCTTATGTCATAAGGTTACTAGTGATGATTATAACGATGATATTAATTTACATAATATCAAGGTAAAGACTTTCTATGATGAATATATCAAGACTGAGAAGTGTAACTTAGATGATTTTAATATTAATGTTAATTTCTCTTGTTATACACAGATGAATAATGTTTACTATACCCAAAGAGAATATGAAAAGTTAAGGGATAATGAAAACTTCTTTTGGAAGCTTAAGATTAATGAATTTAGTTTACACTTCTCTTATATCTGTAAGAACTATGAATATAATAGTCATGGTGTAGGTATCTTTGATTATGTATCTTCATCAATGTGGTAATATGCGAGCATTTGCTCGCTTTTTTTGTTTATAATTAGTTTAATTCGCTTAATTTTCAATCTCTTTGAACATTTTTCATTAAATATTACGAACATAGAATTTAGTCCTTTAATTAGTCATACGCGTTTGACCAATTAATTATCAGCTAATATATGTTTATCATTTCAATCAGTTAGTAAGATAATTACTGTTAAGTAATACCATTTCTTTAAAATTATGTGTACAATCATTAATAGAGTGAGGGTTTATATGAAAGATAATTTTAAAAAAGGATTAAAAATAATAGAAACGGTATTTGCTGTACTATTTATCATATCGTTAGTATTTAACTTTATTGATAAGACAGTAATTAGTATGAATACTGCAAGAGTATTTGCGTTAATAGTAACAATAATTCATATAATTTCTATTGTTACTAAGAACTCAAAAGGTGACTATGCAATGTTAATTGTATTTGCCTTAGCAGTAGCTGTACTAATCAGCGCATCGTCAACAGTAGCTATTCATAAGAAAGACTATTATGATGATAGTCCAACTGGTGTATTAAAAAGAGAAATCTATGATCAAAGTGGTGTTAATGTTTATTTCAACTTTGATTTAATGGAAGACGAAAAAGTTAAGTTAACTTATACTACAGACTATAATATCAGCGAGGAACAAGCTATAGAATCATTAAAGATAATCAAAGAAGAATTAGCTAAGTATGAAAAAGGACTTCCTTCTAAGATCTATCTAGTAAATGATTTTAAGATGAGAGGTGCTGATGAAAATGGTGTTTTTGTTGTTAGAAAGAATTTCATTATTCTTAATAACAATTCAGAAGATATCAGAGCAGAACTACATCACCAAATGGGACATTCAATTGAAAACAAGTCTTACAACTTATTAAGCTTCTTAAAGTTTAGAACTGTTAAATCATCATGTAACTTAGTATCGGATAAAGCTTGTGAAAACAATAATGAACTATTCGCTGAAACATGGAAGACTAAGGTATATGATAATAAGACTACTGATTATTCAAATGCTTTAAGTGCAATATTTGATGCATATTTAAAATAAAAGAAAAACGCGGTTTAAATAAATCGCGTTTTTAAAAACATATTTTAATTTTATCTATTAAAGTTCCTTACCCTTACCACAGATCTTTCTAGTGATAATACCAACAATCATTGCTACAGCTAATGAAGTGATAGAGATAAGAGGTCCTTCAGTAACTGGATTATATCCAAAGTTTAATACTAGACCACCAATACCGCATACAAAGATTGCAGCTACTGGATATAGGTTCTTATTATCGCTAAGATCTACCTTAGCTAATAATTGAAGACCACTTGCTGCGATAAAGCCATATAGCGCTACACAAGCACCACCCATTACACACTTAGGAATTGAATTGATCAATGTGATAAATGGTGTGAAGAATGATAGTAGGATACAGCCAAATGATGTATAGAATAGTGTGCTTACAGAAGCGTTACCAGTAATAGCTACACATGCTACTGATTCACCATATGTAGTATTAGCACAACAACCAAATACAGTACCAACAAATGAACCAATACCATCACCCATTAGAGTCTTATCTAGACCTGGATCTGTGATTAAGTCTTTGTTGATGATGTTACTTACGTTTTTATGGTCACCAATGTGTTCACATAATAGAACTACTGAAAGTGGAGCGAATACTAAGATTAAGTTAATAATAGCAGTTAAGTCAATTGGAAGATATTCACCGTTTGTTTGGATTGCTCTTAGAAGGAAAATCTTTGGATAATCCACAATTGAACTTAATGTAAATGGAACAAATGTTTTAGTAAATACTGAGAAATCTAAGATTTGTAAAGTAGCATTACCAGTTGCGTTACCAATTAGAGTAAGTACAAGAGCTACTACATAACCAACACCAATACCAATTACGAATGGGAATAGTTGCATAGACTTGCTTCCCTTAACTGATGCAACAACAATTGAGAAGAAAGTAATAAGACCAATTGCGATAGTAATTAAGCTATATTCACTACCACCATTAGTACTCATCCAGCTTGTAGCTGTTCCTGATAAAGATAAACCGATTAAAGATACAACAGGACCAGCAATAACTGCAGGAAGTAGTTTGTTTACCCAACCAGAGCCAACAGCTTTAATAATTAGTGCGAATATTACATATACTAGAGCAGCAATACCTACACCAATGATTATTCCCCAATAACCATAACCTGATGAAATAGAAGTAGCATAAGCACCTAAGAAGGCAAATGAGCTTCCTAAGAATACAGGGCTCTTTTTCTTAGTGCAGAAGATATATACTAGAGTACCAATACCAGCACCTAGTAATGCAGCAGCAGGATCACTTGGTAGTCCATATTGAGTCATTAGAATTGGAACTAATAGAGTAGCTGCCATAATAGCGATCATTTCCTGTAACGCAAACATTAAATTTTGTTTTACAGTAGGTTTGTCATTAATGTCATAAACAAGTTTCATAAAATCCTCCTAACAAAAAACCTTGCCCCAATCTGATAAGCAAGGTTATATTTCCTTATTAAAAATATCTAATTTAAATGCCCTTGCTGATATCTCGTATCAGATTAAAGATGCTTTTTATCTTTGCCATGTTACCACCGATAAGGGGATGTGTCAATCATAATTAAATATATTAAAATATACATGGATAAAGGAGAATTCTAAAATATGAATAAAGTAATTAACAGCGAAAAGGCACCAGCTGCCATTGGTCCTTACTCACAAGCAATCGAATCAAACGGTTTTGTCTATGTATCAGGACAATTGCCAATTAATACAGAAACAGGCACAATGCCAGAGACTATTGAGGAACAAACAGCTCAATCATTAAACAACATCAAGTCAATTCTTGAAGCTGTAGGTCTTTCAATGGACAACGTAGTTAAGACTACAGTGCTTATGACTAACTTAGGCGATTTTACTAAGATGAATGAAGTATATGGTACTTTCTTCTCTAGTGCATATCCTGCTAGAGCTGCTTATCAAGTAGTGGCACTACCTAAGGGTGCTATGGTTGAAATTGAAGCAATTGCTTCTAAATAATTAATTCTTATTAGCCACTATTAAATGGCTAATTTTTATACAATATAGGTATGGCTAAAAAAATACCAATTGGAATTGATGATTTTAAGAAAATACGTGAGTCAGTTTTTTATTATGTTGATAAAACAAAACTAATAGAAAATCTTATTAACAATTGTGGGAAGGTAAATATATTTACTCGTCCGCGTCGTTTTGGTAAATCTCTTAATATGTCTATGTTAAAGTGTTTTTTTGAAATAGGAACAGATACTAGCTTATTTAATGACCTATATATATCAAATAATATAAAACTTTGTGAAAAGCATTTGGGGAAGTATCCTGTTATTTCTCTGACATTAAAAAATATTGATGGTTTAAATTTCAATGAGGCCTTAAATGGTTTTGTCGAAATTATAGGACACGAAGCTGAACGTTTTGATTTTTTACTTGATAGTGATAGATTGTCACCAAGCGATAAAGAAAGATATGGTTCGCTAATTGCCATTAATAATGGTAAATATTCAATGGATAAGAGGATGTTAGTAACTTCTCTTGAATCGCTGTCTTATCTTTTATACAAGCATTATAACCAAAGAGTAATTATTTTAATTGATGAATATGAAACACCTTTATACAATGCTTTCAACAGTGGCTATTATGATGAAATGGTTTCTTTAATAATGAGTATGTATGCTAATGCGTTAAAGGGAAATGAAGCGTTAGAATTTGCAGTATTAACAGGCTGTTTAAGGCTACCTCAGAGAATCATATACGGAGGATTCAATAATTTCAGATATCTTTCTATACTAGATTCAAGATTTAATGATTCCTTTGGTTTTACTGAAAATGAAGTTAAAGATTTATTAACTTATTATAACTATGAAGAATATTTCCCAGAGACAAAACAGTGGTATGATGGCTATCGTTTTGGTGACATTGATATCTATTGTCCTTGGGATGTGATTAGTTATGTGGACTTACTAAATATCTCTTCTAATAAAACTCCAAAATCATTTTGGATTAATACTAGTTCTAACGACCTTGTTAAAAGGTTTATTTATATGGCTGATAAAACAACAAGAGATGATATTGAAAGACTAGTGGCTGGTGAAGTGATAGAGAAAGAAGTTCATCTAGAATTAACTTACGATGAAATTGATAATAGTATAGACAATCTTTGGAGTGTATTGTTTACCACTGGCTACCTAACTCAAGTTGGTGTAAACGATAATGGTTACTACAAATTAAAGATCCCAAATGAAGAAATAAGAACTGTATATAAGAAACAAATTCGTGAATGGTTCAATACAACGATTCAAGAAGATAGTAATAGTCTTAACAAGCTATGGGACGATTTTAAAGATAGTAACTGTGAAGGAATAGAAAATTATTTAAACAAAACCCTAGATAACACAATTAGTATCTTTGATACCAAGTCACATAATGGTAAAAAAGAATATGCTTATCATATGTTTCTAACAGGAATCCTTTCTACCAACCGCAACTGGATTGTTAAATCCAACTTAGAATCAGGTGATGGTTTGGCGGATTTGATTATCGAAACCGACAATTACAATAATGGTATTGTAATCGAAATTAAACATTCATTAACATATGATGATATGAATAATTCTTGTCTAGAAGCACTTAATCAAATCAAAGATAAACGTTACGATACTTATTTAAGAAATGAAGGAAGAAACGATATCTTAATTTATGGAATAGCTTTTTGTAAGAAAAGATGCAAAGTTGTCGTTGAAAAATTATAAAGTAAATTAGCAGCCTAAGCCTGCTAATTTTAGTCTTTGGTAGTTTTCAATAAAAATTAAGGTCAAAAATGGGTAGTTTTCAATAAAAAATTAGCACTAAAAAGGGTAGTTTTCAAAAATGCTATAATTAGAGAATGGAAAAGATAGAAAAAGTAATCGCTGAAAAAGTTAAACAAGAAGGAGGAAGAACCTTCTATGTTGGTGGTTATGTAAGAGATAAATTATTAGGAATAGACAACAAGGATGTAGATATAGAGGTACATGGTATTGATGCAGACAAATTATATTCAATACTAGAAACTATAGAAAAACCACTTACTTACGGTAATAGCTTTGGTATCTATTCTTTAAAAGGACACAATATAGACATCGCCTTACCAAGAAGTGAAAAGTGTATTGGCAATAAACACACTGACTTTAGAATTGATGTTGATCCTTTCATTGGCTATAAGAAGGCTGCTAAAAGAAGAGACATCACTATAAATGCGCTTATGCAAGATGTCTTAACTGACGAAATACTTGATTATTTTCATGGCCTAGATGACTTAAAAAATAAAGTAATAAGACATGTTGATGATGAAAGCTTTATAGAAGATCCTTTAAGAGTCTTACGCATCGCCCAATTCGCAAGTAGATTCGAGTTTACTGTAGCTGAAGAAACTATTAACTTATGTAAGACAATGGACTTAACTACACTATCAAAAGAAAGAGTAAAAGAAGAACTAAGAAAAGCCTTACTAAAGGGAAAGAAACCCTCAATCTTTTTTGATATTTTAAAAGAAATGAATCAATTAGATTATTGGTTCAAAGAAATAAAAGAACTAGAAAACATCCCACAAGATCCTATCTACCATCCTGAGGGCAATGTCTATATCCATACTATGCAGGTAATTGATAGGGGAGTTATGTATAATCCATCTTTTGAATTCATGCTGTTATGTCTAACCCATGATTTTGGGAAGATTGTATGTACTACGATGGATTCGAGCCCGTCAGATTCGAGCCCGATAGATTCTCACCCAGTCCGCATTCATTCATATGGTCATGAGATAGAAGGACTACCAATAATAGAAACCTTCATTAAAAGAATTACCAACAAGAAAGACATCATCAAATACCTAAAGAACATGGTGCCTTTACATATGGCACCTAATAAGTATGCAGCTGATAAGTCAGCTATTAAAAAAACAAATAAGATGTTCTATGATGCTTACAATGAAATAGATCTAATCAACTTTTCATATTGTGATAGAGGACATGAAGACAATAAAGAATTTCTTATGGAAAGATATAATCATTATCTAGAAATGATGAAGAAACCATATGTTAGTGGTGATGATTTAATTGAAGCGGGCTTTATACCAGATGATAAATTTAAAAAGTTAATTGAATATGCCACTAAATTAAGAATGGCTGAAGTAGACAAAGATAATGCCCTTAAACAAATTAAAAGTTACTATTTCAGTAACCTGTTATAAGCCCTTAATTTATGGTTTGATCTTAATATCAAGAATACACCAATGGCATTCATCAAAAGAAATAAGGCAGCACCTAATTCATCTAAATATAAAGTATCAAGAATCATCACAGGAGCAATAGAGAATGCACATGACAATATGCCAAGTGTCATCACTCTAGATGCTTCTTTTTTAATAGGATACACTTCATCCTTTAAATAATTATATGTAGCAGTAGTTAATAAAGGCATATCATCGATTGTATCCCTAAACGCCTCATTAGCATTCTTAATAAGTAAGACACCAACCGCAACCATCACAAACATTAATATGACTGATAAGTTCTCCAATAAATCGATATAAAACATAGAACCAAGTATCGGAAAGATTACAGATGATATAAAACAAGCTATTGCAGCAGCGATTTTAGTCTTCTTTAAACTATACGCCTCAATATATCTGTAAGCATCAGCTGTCATTACTTCCTTATTGTACTTATCATAAATATCCTTAAGCGTAGTTATTGGTTCTTCAAATGTTTCTTCTTTAATCAAAACTTTCTTTTCTGTCATGCAAATATTATAGAATATTTATATGCTTAAAGATAAATATATAGACGAAATTGATATAAAAGAACTTGCTGATTTACACCCATCAACTTATGTTCTAGTAGACATAAGAGATGCAGTGAGTCATGACTATGGTGCTATGCCTAATTCTATTAGTAAACCTAATATCTTAGATGAAGAACTAGACAAGGATAAGTCATATGTACTTTATTGTATGAAAGGGCTCGAATCTTTGGAGTGGGCTCAAATCTTACGTGAAAAAGGTTACGACTGTATAAGTCTAAAAGGTGGTTACAGTGCTTACCTTAAATCATGTCTTGGCAAAGCTGATAAAGATCTAAATGAGAAATGTGAACACTCAATAACCACAACCTACCGTAAACAACTATTATCACCATTCTTAAAAGCTATTGATACATATGAGCTTATTCAAGAAGGAGATAAGATTGCAGTATGCATATCTGGTGGTAAGGATTCAATGTTGATGGCAAAACTATTCCAAGCCCTAAAAAGATTCTCAAGAGTAAACTTTGAGGTTGTTTTTTTAATCATGGACCCAGGCTATAGCGAACTAAATAGATTATTAATCGAAGAAAATGCTCGTAACTTAAATGTACCTGTCGAAATCTTTGAAACAAGAATCTTCGACATCGTTTATAGTCAAGCTAAAACACCATGTTACCTATGTGCCAGAATGAGAAGAGGACACCTTTACAACAAGGCCAAAGAATTAGGTTGCAACAAGATTGCCCTAGGTCACCACTATGATGATGTCATTGAAACAATACTAATGGGTATGATGTATGGCGGACAAATCCAGACAATGATGCCTAAACTTAAGAGTGATAACTTTGAAGGAATGGAACTAATTAGACCTCTATATCTAATAAGAGAAGCTGATATTAAAAATTGGCGTGACTATAATGGCCTACACTTTATCCAATGTGCCTGCCACTTTACCGATACTTGTTCTAGTTGTAGGGAAGATGGAAGCAGTGTTTCTAAGAGAATGGAAATTAAAAATCTAATCAAGGAACTTAAGAAGACTAATCCTTATATTGAAAAGAACATCTTCAAGAGTGTTGAAAATGTGAATCTAGACACTGTCATTGCATACAAAAAAGGTGACAAGAAGATCACCTTTTTGGACGAGTATTAACGACCACAAAATCAATATTACGATTATTTAAGTCAACAGCGATAAGCTTTACCTTAACTCTTTGAGAGATTTTATAGGTAGTACCAAAATCATCACTTAAATTATTATTATGATCTAGATAGAAGTATCCATCTAGATTTTTTATATGCACAAGACCCTCAACACCATTCTCAAGTCTTACATAAAAACCATAGTTAGTGATTGAACAGATAGTAGCCATGAAAGTTTGTTTAATCTTATCAGACATATACTCACACATCTTAAGATCCACAATAGCTCTCTCAATTGAAGTAGCCTTCTTTTCTCTTTCGTTAGCTTTCTTGGCAATATTCTCATTCTTGATATTATCTTCATCAATATCTTCACTATAACTAAAGACATACTTTTTAAGCATTCTATGAACAATTAAATCGGGATATCTTCTAATAGGTGAAGTGAAATGACAATAATGTTCTAGCCCTAAACCATAGTGTCCTGAACAATTATGAGAATACAAGGCCTTAGCCATACATCTTAGTAACATCTCCGATACTAGATAATAGTCATCTGAATCTTCAAATTTTTCTAAACATTTATTTAAAACCTTAGATTCGATCTTATATGGATTGCCCTTAAAAGTAACTCCAAACTTTTCCATTGTGTTAATGAAAGAATCAATCTTTTCTTGTTTAGGATAATCATGATTTCGATAGATTAGAGGTAAGCCCAAATAAGCCATATGTGAGGCTACAGTTGTATTAGCTAGAATCATAAAGTCTTCAATCATCAATTCAGCCTTATCTTGTTTTCTAATTTTAATATCAACTACTTTACCTTTTTCTTCAATAATAATAGGCTCATTAGATTCAAACTCAATACCACCCTTAGATCTTCTTACCTTATTGGCAATTCTTGATAAAGAATAAGCATTATAAATCATATTAGTAATATCACGATACTTATCTAATAATTCCTTATCATGGCCTAAGATTTTATTAACATTAGAATAAGTCATACGATGTTTAGAACAGATTACTGATGGATAAATCTCATAGCTTACAACTTCACCATTATAAGAAACATCCATTTGACAGGTGATAGTATATCTATCTTTTCCTTCCATTAATGAACATAAATCATCTGATAATTTAAATGGTAACATTGGAATAACATTACCTGGGTAATAGATAGAAGTTCCTCTATTAAAAGCTTCTTTATCTAGGATCGAACCTTCTGGTACATAATGAGAAACATCGGCAATAGAAACATATAATCGATAACCAATATCTAATTGTTCAACATAGATGGCATCATCATAGTCCTTAGCATCATCACCATCAATGGTAATAAAATTCAATTCTCTTAAATCTTTTCTATTTTCTAAACTAATCTCATCACTAATAGAATCACAATACTTCATGATCTTATTAGAGAAAGGAAGTGGTGCATCGTTTTGAAGTAAGATTGTTTCAATCAAAGTTTCTTCATCATCGATATGACCAATTACCTTATCAATCTTAAGTTCTTTCTTTTGATAGTTAGAGACAAAACATCTTACTTTAAAGAAAGGCTTTAATTCCTTCTTAAAATCTTTTTCATTAACAACCTTATATTCCTTTAATCTGATATCATCAGAAAAGAAATATAACTTACCTTTTCTAAGTACCATGGTGCCATAGACATAGGCTGTTTTTCTTTCGATGATTTTGATTAAATCAACATCAAATCTATTCTCTTTATATAAAATCTTATCACCACTAAAAAGAAGTGTATTCAAGTCATTATTAATAGGCTTATCGTCAATGTATGGTTTGCCCTTATAGACATCGACAATACCTTCTAGATAATTATCTTTAATATAGATGATGCCATCTTTTTCAAAACATAGACCCTCATCTATCATCTTATTTATTTCTTTAGTTAATAAAATAAGTTGGTTGGTTTCCAATAGGTTTAAATGTTCAGCTATAGTATGGATATCCATACCTTCTTTTTGAATACATTCTAGAATCTTTTTCTTCATACTTATATTTTAGCAACTTGTTATAATAATAAGCATGATAAAAGCGATATTTTTTGACATAGACGGAACTATTTTAAACGGCAATAATGGTATACCTGAAAGCACCATTTTGGCTTTAGATAAATTGAAGAAAAAGGATATAGAAACAATTATTTGTACAGGTAGGGGTTATGATGAAACGATGGCTCTTAATATTGAAAATATAGATGCCTATATCTTATTGAATGGGCAGATAGCTTATGATGATAAGGATAATGTACTATATAAAAAACCAATTGAGAATAAAGAGAAGTTAATTGAATTATTCAATAGTAAAAAGATTCCTTTTGGTTTGGTTGATGATAAGAACACCTACTTAAATTATATTGATGATTATGTAAGATATGTTCATGATGCTGTTAATCTAAGGATTCCTGAGATTAAGGAATATGATGGCCAAGATATTTATCAAGCTTTGGCTTATGGTAAGGTTAAGGATTATATAGAGAAAGAGCTTCCTGATTTTATAGCCACTTCTTGGCATTTTGATGGTGTGGATATTGTGCCAAAAGACAGTGGTAAAGATAAGGGCATTATCGAATATTGTAAGTTAAGAAATATCGATATCAAGGATACCATGGCCTTTGGGGATGGTGAGAATGATATAGAAATGTTAAAGACGGTTGGTATAGGTGTTGCGATGGGAAACTCAATTGATATGGTTAAGGAAAACGCGGACTATATAACTGATAGAATAGAAGATGATGGTCTGTATAAGGCTTTAAGACATTACGAGGTAATAGATGATTAAGACAATTTTTTTTGATCTAGATGGAACATTATATTCACATACTCAAAAAAGAGTTCCAAGCACAACACTTTATGCGTTTGAATTATTAAAGAAACAAGGAATCAAAAGAGTTCTTTGTACTGGTAGACACGTTAGAGAATTAGAACAATTAGGCTTC
This sequence comes from Solobacterium sp., assembly GCA_022776215.1. Taxonomy (GTDB): domain Bacteria; phylum Bacillota_I; class Bacilli_A; order Erysipelotrichales; family Erysipelotrichaceae; genus Colivicinus. The sequence goes on from JALFIR010000074.1 coordinate 16,760, forward strand.
TTTGAACTTGGCTTAGATTTTGATGGCTATATCTTGTTGAATGGTCAAATTATTTTAGATAAAGATTTGAATTATATTGATGGTACTCCTATTGATAAGGAAGAGATGAAGAAGATTGAACGTGTTTTCAATGAGAAGAAAGTGTCTTTAATATTAGAAACAAGAGAAGAACTTTTCTGTAACTTCTATGATGATTTCTATTTGGAAGGCCTAAGATCTGTTAATACTGATCCTTTCCCAATTAAGGAATATCATGGTGAAGAAATTTTCCAAGTAAGTACTTATGTTAAGAAAGAAACTAAAGAATATTTGCGTAAAGAGTTTAGTGGTTGTTTCATGACTTCTTGGAATGAATATGGAGCTTTATTTGTGAATAAACAGGGTGGTAAGAGCAAGGGCATTGAAAAATATCTTAAGTCAGTAAATGAAACACCAAAAGAAACTATGGCCTTTGGTGATGGTGATAATGACTTGGATATGCTTGAATATTGCGGTGTTGGAGTAGGCATGGGCAATGGGACTAAAAATGTAATTGAACATTGTGACTACTTAACTGAGACAATTGATAATGATGGACTTTATTTAGCTTTAAAACATCTTGGTGTTGTATGTTAATATAAAAATATACGAGGAGAATAATATGAATAATAATATTAAAATTTCTGCTCATGATATGAAAAATATCTTAAATTCTACTGATGAACAATTAAATAAGGCGATTTCTTATGTAAAGGAACATGGTTTTGAAATTGATGACAACACTAGTATCAAGGCTTTATATGAGAAGCTTAATGAAAAGATTATTAAATTAGCTGATGCTGGTAAGGATGAAGAAGAATTAGCTGATCTTAATGATATCTTCTATGGCTTAGTTGGTCTTATGATGTCTAACAAGGCTGATGATATGAATTTGCCTAAGGCTTGATGTAATAAAAAAATGATTGGAGGATGAAATAATGAAGTTAAATGCAAAACAGATGCAAAAATTATCAGCAATCAAAAATTCTTTTTATGAAGATTTAAAGATTGAGTTTTTATTTCACTCTAATCATTTAGAAGGCAGCACTTTTACTAAAGAGAATCTTGAAAAATTATTATTAGATAAGCAAGTTGAAGGTGTTCATTTTTTAGATGATGTGTATGAAACAACCAATTCATTAAAGGTATTTGATATGGTGGTTGAAGACAGTGATAAAGAACTTAGTAAGTTTATGTTATTTGATTGGCATAGAACACTTAAGAAGAATTCGATTGATGATGAAATAAGTAATACTGGCTGTTGGAAAAAATATGAAAACAGATTAAGAGGTGTTGATATCAAACTTGCTTTGCCTGATGAAGTCGATAGTTTAATGTTTGATCTTATAATGGATTGGAACGAAAACAATAATCCTACGATTGAAGATATCGCAAAGTTTCATTATAAATTTGAGATGATTCACCCTTTTCAAGATGGCAATGGTAGGATTGGAAGATTCCTTATTTTTAAACAATGTCTTGAAAGTAAACTTGATTTAATAGCTATTGATAACATGTATTCTAAGGAATATAAAGAAGCTTTATATAAGGCTGAAAAAACAGATGATATAAGTGAACTTGTTTGTGTATTCAAGAAATGTCAAGATCGTCTGGATAAAAAATTAGGTAGTTATCATGTTTTAATTGAAACTGTAAAAAGTGAGATTCAATGAATCAAAATGTATTATCTAAAATTATTCAATAAAACTTTATTAAGATTCGATATTGATAAAGAGCTTAATGTTTCTAACATAAAAATATGTAATGATGATATTAAGCTTTTTCCAGAGAATTTAAAAGATGTTAATAGTGAAACAATTAAATACTTCATTCTTAATAAGTTAGTTCCTAAGAACAGGGCTAATTTAGAATGTTTTTTAAGTGCAGTCAATATTGAATTGGATGATTATAAGGCTATCTTAGATTATTCTAAAGGTTTATCTATAATTGATGCCTATTGGATTACTATGGATGATGGGTTAAGGTATGAGGATTTTAATCTTTTTGATAATAAGATTAATGAAGAATTATCATTAGCTGTTTTCAATGGTACTAAAACTAAGGTTAATAACACAGTCTTATCACCAGAGTTTACCACCAATGGTGCAATTCCTAAGTGTTGGATAAAGAAAGATGATGGCTATTACTTGTATAAGAGTAGCACTGCTTATTTGGGTTTTGCGAATACGGGCAACGAGCCTTATAGTGAATACTACTCATGTCAATTATTAAAAGAATTAGGTATACCATACATCGATTATGATTTAGAAATGTATCAAGGTGAAATAGTATCGGTATGTAAGATATTCACATCTAAAGATATAGCTTATGTGCCAATTCATCTAGTAGCTAATATTGACGATCTTGATAAGGCCTATAATTGGTGCCTAGAACATAATTTAGAAGAAGCCTTTGGCGATATGATTCTTTTTGATGCCCTTATCTATAATCATGATAGACACTTAGGTAACTTTGGAATACTCAAAGATAATCATACAGGAGACATCTTAGGTATGGCACCAATATTTGATAATGGTGCCGGGTTATTAGCCTATATTTCCTTATCTAAGCTTAAAGATTTAGATACTTTTGAAGATTATTATAAGAATAATAATGATTTTAATAAGTCTAATGATTGGATTGATTTTAAAGATCATGTAAGAAAATATTGTGATGATAGACAACTTAATAAGTTAAGGAAACTTGATAACTTTAAATTCACCAAGCATCCTAGATATAATTTACTAGAAGGAAGATTAGAATATCTTAATATCTTAATTGATTATCGTATTAAGGAATTGATGAGTTTATTTTAGAAAAGTGGCAAATTAGGCAAAAATCTAAGGTAGAAATAGAAAGGTTGATGATATGCGCATATTTTTAGTAGATACAGAAAATGTAGGATGGGCTGGTTTAACAGGAGCTAGTAAATTAGATAGTAGTGATACTATTTATATTCTTATCGGCAAGGGTGTTAATTCTAGAGCTGTTAAAGGTGATATTGTGGTTGATCTTCTTAAGAGCAAGGCTCAATATGTCATTGAAGAAACCAAACATGAGGGTAAGAATTATTTAGATTTCCAATTATCTTTGATAATAGGAAGACTTATCGAAAGACATGAAGACGCCGAATTTATTATCATTTCTAAGGATCAAGGTTATAAGGCAGTGACTGATTATCTAGAGAAGAATAATAGAAAGGGTAGTATTGCCCAAACTATTGGTGAATATTTAAGTCCAAAACCTAAACCTAAAGCTAAGCCAAAACCACAAAAGAAAGAACTAAGCTTAGAAGATTATCAAAGCGAATTAGCTAAGATTATTTCTAATGACTTTCCTGATAAGAAAAAGATGATTGTTAATGTCCAGGCAAATGCAGCTTCTAATAAGAAGACTAAGAAAGAGCTTAAGGATTATTGTCTAAAGAATCTTGGTGATACAAAACTTACTACTTATTGTAAGATGTGTCAGATTTTTCCATATTAAGTTAAATTAAGTAAAAATATGTGAAAAAACCGTAAATAATACATATATAAATCTAAAATTGATATAATACATCCATAGGAGGATGTATTTTTCATGTTATTAAGATTTGAAGTTAAAAATTATAGATCTTTTAGAGATGAGGCAATACTGGATATGGAAGCAGTAGGCTTAGCTGACCATAAAGATTGTTTATTATGTTTTAGAAATAATGATTATCTTCCCGTTATTTCTATCAATGGTAAAAATGGTGGTGGTAAGAGTAATATCATTCGTGCAATGTGGTTGTCTACACAGTTTATTAAGAATGCTCAAAGAACTCAATATGAAAGCGCAGAGATTCCAGTCTGCCCTTTTGAATTGAATGATTATTCTAAAGATGAACCAACTTCTTTTGAATATGAATATGAAGATGATGGCGTGTGGTATTGTTATGGGTTTAGCGCTACAAAGAAAGAGATTTGTGAGGAACACTTATATTGGTCTCCAAAGGGACAAAAAACTTTGGTATTTAAACGTGATTATCAAGAATTTACTTTTCCGGTAAATAAAGAGAAGAAGATTAAAGAAATGATTAGTAAGACTGTTGGTCCTAACCAATTATTCTTTGCGCTTTCTTGTACGATGAACTATGAACCATGTATCAAGGCCATGAAATGGTTTAGAACAAAGCTTTTCTTTTCAAAAGATTATAAAGATTTGGGAGCTAATCTAATGGACTATAGCGAAGATAAGGAAATGCTTAAATCAATTACTAATATCGCAAAGATTGCGGACTTGGGTATTAGCGATATGAAGTTTGAGTTTGATAATAAACAAATTGATACTATTGATAATTTGCCTGATGATGTAGTGAGGATTTTTAAGGAAAACTTAAATGGCAAGGTTCAATATAACGAATTAAAGGCTTCTTCATATCATTACGGTGTTGATTTAAATGGCCTTAAAAAGGAATATGAGTTAACACTAGATGATGAGTCGGATGGAACACTTAAGTTAATGTCTAGAGCTATCGCTATGGAATCAGCTCTTAAAAATGGTGGTGTCTTTATAATTGATGAAATAGAAGATAAGCTACACCCAAAACTGGTTGAATATATTATCAATTGTTTCCAACAAAACAATACATCAAAGGCACAATTAATATTTACCACTCATAGCATTGATATTATGAATAGAGAACTGCTTAGAAGAGATCAATATTATTTAGTAGATAAAGATAGTTCTACAGGTGTATCGGAACTATATTCAGTAGCAGACTTTTCGGTTAGAAATGATGAGAAGATTGGCAAGGCTTATTTATTAGGAAAGTATGGTGCTATCCCATACATTAAGGAGGTTTAACTACGGCACGACAAACAAAGAAAAGAAATAGAATTCCCTATATTGTAGTATTCTGCGAAGGTGAGAGTGAGCAACAATATTTTAGATTTTTAACAAAAACCCAACAAGAAACCCCTCACTTCTAAATAAAGTGAAAGTGATGGGATGAATTGTTCAATATATTTATAATATATATTCAGTCGTAGTATAATAAATGTGCGAAAACAATAAGAGTATTAGATAATAATAATCATTCAGTATTCATGTTACATTATCATCTTGTTATGTGTACAAAGGATTGTAGAAAGGTTATTGATGATGATATATCAAATCGACTAAAAGAGATATTCTTAAATATAGCTTTTTCTTACAATATCACTTTAGAAGAATGGAATCATGACTTTGATCACTTATATGTAATATTTAGAGGTGCTCCAAATACTGAGCTTTCAAAATTCATAAATGCTTATAAATCAGCTAGTAGCCGTCTTATTAAGAAAGAAAGACCGGAAATCAAGAAATCGCTTTTTAAAGATATGTTCTGGTCTAATAGTTTTTGTCTAATTGGTACCGGTAGTATAAGTGAAGATATAATTAAACAATATATTCAAACACAGGGTAAGAAAGAAGAAATAAACAATGGCTAATATCGCATACAAGTATAGACTATATCCAAATGTAAAACAGCAAGAATTATTTATAAAAACCTTTGGTTGTTGTCGTAAAGTATGGAATCTTATGTTAAATGATAAGATTGAAAACTATAAACAAACAAATACTTTTGGTATGTTTACACCAGCTATGTATAAGAAGGATTATCCTTATCTTAAAGAAGTAGATAGTCTAGCTTTAGCTAATGTGCAGTTAAACTTACAGGGTGCTTTTAAGAATTGTTTTGATAAGAATAGAAAGACAAAGAATAAGTTTCCAAAGTTTAAGTCTATAAAATATAGTAGAAAAGCATATACAACCAATAATCAAAAAGGTAGTGTTGCCATTATTGATGACAAATATATAAAACTTCCAAAAATCGGTAAAGTGAAAGCTGTTATTCATAGACTTCCAGAAGCTGATTGGTTAATCAAATCAGCTACTATATCACAAGCTAGTGATGGGACTTTTTATGTTTCTATATTATTTGAATATGAGAAAGACATTATCCAATCAAATAAATTAGATAATGTCATTGGTTTAGATTATGCATCTGATGGCTTATATGTTGATAGTAATGGTAATAAAGGAACAAATCATAAGTTCTATAAAGAAAGTCATAAAAAATTGGCTAAAGAACAACGTAAACTATCACGCAAAATAGGTTCTAAAAAAGGTGAAACAAAATCTAAAAATTATCTAAAACAGCTTAATAAAGTAAATAAGATACATAAACATATTACAAACCAAAGAAATGATAATTTACACAAGATTTCTACTGAGATAGCCAATCAGTACGACGTCGTATGTGTAGAAGATCTAAATATGAAAGCTATGTCTAATAAGGGTTTTGGTAATGGTAAAGCAACCTTAGATAATGGCTATGGTTTATTTATGAATATGTTAGAGTACAAACTTAAAAATAGAGGTAAATACTTTATCAAAATTGATAAGTGGTATCCTTCAAGTCAAGTTTGTAGCTGCTGTAACTCGTCACATCCTGAAATGAAAGATCTATCAATAAGAACTATGAAATGTAGTTGTGGTTTTGTCATTGATCGTGATTACAATGCAGCAATCAACATTAAAAACGAAGGTCTTAGATTATTAAATTCATCTAAACCTTTATAGTAGGACAGGAACTGTCCAAATTTACGCTTGTGGACACCATGTAAGACCAAGCTATACATTTATATGTGTAGTTGGCTGTGGTGGTAGAAGCAAGAAGCTCCCACTTCTATAAGTGGAGAGCGGTTCACAAGATAAATTCCATAATAGCGCAATCTTAAACATTCATAATAAGACAGGGCTGTTTATGATAGCTGATAAAGCATTTAACGAAAGAGGCGCATACTTTAATGATGTCTTTGATGTAGATGAAATATGGATTGTTTTTGATACAGAAAAGGAACTACATCCATGTTGGAATGATAATTGGGAGATTGTAAAGAGTTTGAGAAAAAGATGCAAATATGCAGATGTGAAATTATTTATGACAAAAGGTTGCATCGAATACTTCTTCTTATTACATTATAAAAAGGCAAGACCTCTAATAGCTACACCTCAAGACAAAATGAAACTATTAACACAACTAGCATCTAAAGAATATTGTTCTGGCTATAAGAAAGGTGATAAATTCACTACCTGGAAGATTGCGGAAAACTATAAGACTGCAATTGAAAATGGAAACTGGTCATTAAAACAAATTTCTAATGAAACAGCAGGCCTTAATAGTGATGAAGTACTTCGTAAATTATATTTTACCGACAGTACCTTCACTAACACCCATCAGGCAGTAGAACATTTAATTGAGATTCAAAACAATGTAAGAAGCATCTAACTATAGATGTTTTCTTTTTGACTAAAAAAAGAGCCCTTAGGCTCTAATAAGCATCAATCACAAAATGTAATGATGCAGTTTGGTACATCTTGTTCATCTTAGAAATAAAGAAATAGGCAGTAGTATAATCGGGGAATGTATCTAAGACCTTACATGCTTGTCCAAACTCATTTTTATGTACTCTAATAACAGTGTAATTCTTCATTAATATCTATCAACAACCCAATTTAGGTTCTTGTTTCCAAATAAACGGTTTAAATTTGAAGAGAAAACATTTGCCTCATCATAAGTATTAAATGTGATCTCCACTGTACAAGATTGTCCATAATCATGATTTCTAGAAACTCTAATAACTGAATACTTGTTCATACAACCTTCTCCTCCTTGACTAAATAATACAATGACATTTATTTTCATTTCAACATGATAACGGTTTCATTACTAATGAAAGTGGTTCCATACGAAAAAATAGGACTAATATAGAGTTATGAAACAAAAAAAACATCACTCAGATTCCCTATTTATAGGGATCATCCTATTCTTTATTGGCGGTTTCCAGAATGTCTATACCTACATGAACTGTGGAAAAGTATTCGCCAATTTACAAACTGGCAACATGATATTAATGTCTATTAATCTAGTAGAAGGGAATATATCTATTGCCTCTAGATACTTAGTACCACTATGTAGCTTCTGGTTTGGATGTGCTATAGGCGCTTCTGTGAATATTAAATTTAAATATCTTTCAAAGATACACTGGAGAGTTATTCTGTTAATAATTGAAATGACTAACACCATCATCGCAAGTTGTTTAGCTATTCCTCTATATAGTGCAGGACTAATCACCTTCAATTGCGCATTGACCCTTGAAGCTTTTAAAGAAGTAGACCATAGATCACTTCCTACTACTATGATGATTGGTAATATGAGAAAGGCCATTGATTATCTAACTAAATACTTTTTAGAACATCATAAGAAAGACTTAAAAGAAGGCTTGTTTGTGATAGGCTTATTACTTGTATTTATTGTAGGTTCCATTAGTAGCGCTATGCTAAGTGTTAATTTTGGAAATAAAACCATCTTGTTTCTAGTACCATTATATTTAATCGCCATTATCTACTTACAATTTGAAGAGACTAAATGATACCGGTTTCATGCAAATACATTATAGAAATAGGTCTATGATAGATATATGCAAAATACTAAACAACACTCAGATTCCTTATTTATAGGAATCATTCTATTTTTTATAGGCGGTTTCCAGAACGTCTATACCTATCTAAACTGTGGCAAGATCTTTGCGAATCTTCAAACAGGAAACATGATGTGGATGGCTGTTGCCCTAGCTGAGAAAGACATATTAGGGGCAGCTAGATATCTAATACCACTAGGTAGTTTCTGTTTGGGCTGTGTCATCGGTGCTCTTGTAGACACCAAATGTAAATATAACTTCAAGATGCATTGGCGTACTATTGTCCTAATTATCAAAATGATTATTACTATTATTGCCTCACTTTTGGCAGCCTTGATTACTTTCAATAGCGCACTATCTTTACAAGGCTTTAAGAATGTGTGCAATAGAAGTCTACCGGCCATGATGATGATAGGTAACTTAAGAAAAGCTGTAGATCATCTAACAAAATATTCTATTAATCATGATAAGGAGGACTTAAAAGAAGGAATGTTAATCTGGATGCTACTATTCACATTCATCTTTGGAGCCTACATCAGTGCTATCTTAAGTGATTACTTTATGAATAATACTATCCTATTTATTGTTCCTCTATATCTAATGATGGTCATCTATTTACAAAACGACTCTAAGTGCTAGAATAAAAAATTGGAAAAAGGAGACTTTATGACAAAGAAAAAGAAAATAATACTTCTTGTATTCTTTATTATCTTGATGGCCCTAGTTGGAATGGGAATCATTCTAACCAATGGTCTAGTTTCAAAAAGTGAAACGATTCAAGAAGTCATGAAAGATGCGGTATTACATGATACTGGAAAAGTTAGTTTGTTTGGTATAAAGGATGTTAACCCAGCTTTGATATCAGCATTCACAATCACTGTTGTTATATTAATTGTAGCTTTAGTCATAAGAATAGTTGTTGTGCCTAAATTCAAAATAGTACCAGGCAAGTTTCAACTACTATTAGAACAATGGGTAGGCTACTTTGATAAACTAGCTATCAGCAATAGTCCTGAGCATCATAAATTCTTAAGTGTCTATCTATTTGTAGCAGGCTCATATGTTTTTATAAGTACACTATTTGAACTATTTGGACTACAAGCTATCAATACCCATGGGGCATCAATTACATTACCTGCACCATTAGCTGACATCAACGCAGCTATTGCGACGGGTGTGATGTCTTATCTTGTGATACTAGGTGGTGGTATTGCGGCCAATGGTCTTAAAGGTGCAGGCCAAACTCTAAAAGATTTCTCATTACCAATCTCAATGAGCTTTAGATTATTTGGTGCCCTACTAAGTGGATTACTTGTAAATGAATTAGTATATTATTCAATCAGTTTAAGTTTTGTATTACCAGTAATAGTAGCTGTATTATTTACATTATTACATGCGCTAATACAAACCTATGTCTTAACAATGTTAGTTGCCTTATTCTATGGCGAAGTAAGTGAAAAGAAGGAAGAAGTTAAAAAATGAAAAAATTATTATTAGTTATTGCGATCGTATGTTCATTAATGTGTGTAAGTACACCAGTATTTGCACAAGATTCTAATACTACAAATGTAGTAAGTGTTGACTCAGACAAGGCTAAATCAGCAGCCTTTGTAGTTGGTATCTCATCAGCATGTGCAGCTATTGCCATGGGTATGGCTATTTCAAAATCAACAGAATCAATCTCTAGACAACCAGAAGCTGAAGGTTCAATTAGAACTGCATTAATGTTGGGTCTTGTGTTTATTGAAACTGTCGTTATTTATGCGCTAATTGTAGCTATCTTAGTAATATTTGTATTGTAGGTGATTTAAATGAATCTACCATTAAATATTGATTGGCAACAAATCCTTTTACATATGTTCAACCTAATCATCTTAGGCTTTGGACTATACTTACTCCTATATAAGCCAGTAAAAGCTTTTATGGATAAAAGAGAAGCATATTATAAGGATTTAGATGATAGTGCCAATAAGAAAAATGAAGATGCAGATAAGCTTCTAAAAGAATATCAAGATAAGTTAGCTAAGGCTGATGAAGAGATCAAGGAGAAGAAGAATGTCGCAATGAAAGAACTTGATGACAAAGTTAACTCTGAATTAAATAAGGCTAAAGAAGATGCTAAGAGAATCGTTGAGGATGCTAAGGCTCAGGGTCAAAAGAAACACGATGAACTAGTTGAAAGTGCTAATAAGGATATCTGTGATCTAGCTATTAAGGCTACTAGTAAGTTGGTTGATAAGACATTAGATGATTCTTATGATGAATTTTTACTAGCTGTAAAGAAGGAAAAGTAATGAGAGCTGTTTTATATAGTGCTAAAAAGCCTAGTGAAAAGATTAATAAAAAGTTTGAAGCTTTTTTAAATGAAAAGTATGGTGAAGTAGAACTAGAATGGCAAGAATCTGATTTAAAAAGTGGTTTCAAATTATTAGTAGGTGATGATGTTTATTATTGGGACGCTAATTCTAAGTTTGAACAATTAAAGACTGAGTGGCAAAAATATAGAAACAACGACAACATCATTCCACTTCTTCAAGACTCATTGGATAATTGGACACCAAACGCTATCGCTGATGAAGTAGGTAGAGTTATTTCAGTAGGTGATGGTATTGCTAAGGTATCAGGTCTTAAGAATGTTAAGTATGGTGAGATTTTATTGTTTACAGACAATATTAGGGGTATGGTCCTAGATTTAAAACAAGACTCTATCTCTTGCATTCTTTTTGGCGATGATAGAAATATCATCCAAGGTAGTGTTGTTAAAAGAACTAATAAGACGGCTGGTATTCCAGTTGGTGAAGAATATGTTGGTAGAGTGATTGATGCCTTAGGTAATCCAATTGATGATAAGGGGCCAATTCATGCCAAAAAGTATATGCCTCTTGAACAAGAAGCACCTAGTATTATGGATAGAAGTCCGGTAAATAGACCTCTTGAAACAGGTATTTTGGCAATCGATTCGATGTTTCCAATTGGTAAGGGACAAAGAGAATTGATCATTGGCGATAGACAAACTGGTAAGACCGCTATTGCCCTAGATACTATTCTTAATCAAAAGGGCAAGGATGTTATTTGTATCTATGTAGCCATTGGTCAAAAGGCAAGTAGTGTTGCAGGTATTGTAGAAAAACTTAGGGAACATGATGCCCTTAAGTATTCAATTGTCTTAAGTGCTACAGCTAGTGAGAGTGCTCCTATGCAATATATTGCCCCTTATGCAGCTACTTCAATGGGTGAATATTTTATGCACGAGGGCAAGGATGTTTTAATTGTCTATGATGATTTAAGCAAACATGCCATTGCCTATAGAGCTCTGTCTTTATTGTTGGAGAGAAGTCCAGGTAGAGAAGCTTACCCGGGTGATGTTTTCTATTTACATTCAAGATTACTTGAAAGAAGTGCTAACTTACTAAATGGTGGTAGTATGTCTGCATTACCAATTGTTGAAACACAAGCAGGTGATGTATCAGCCTATATTCCAACTAATATTATTTCAATTACTGATGGTCAATTGTTCCTAGAGAGTAATCTATTCTTCTTAGGACAAAGACCAGCTATTAATATTGGTCTATCAGTATCAAGAGTTGGTGGTGATGCCCAATATAAGATTGTGAAAAAGGCTACTGGAGCTATCAGACTTGATTTAGCTCAATATCGTGAGATGGAAGTCTTTATGCAGTTTAGTTCAGACTTGGATGATGCGACTAAGAGTCAACTTCATTATGGCCAAATCCTAATGGAACTTCTTAAGCAGGAACAATATCATCCTATGTCTATGCATGAAGAGGTTATTATTCTTTTAACGGCCTTGAATCATTTGTTTGATGACTTTGATATTAAGAATATTAAGAGTATTAAGAATGATTTGTTGGCATACTTTAATAATAATAAGAAAGATATCATCAATACTATTAATGATAAGAAGGTCTTGGATAATGAATTAAAAACAAGTATTGTTGATAATGCACGTGAGTATTTAAATGGCAAGCACTAAGGAAATAAAAGATCGTATCGCAAGTGTTAAGGATACCCAAAAGATTACAAGTGCGATGTATTTAATTGCTTCTACTAAGCTTACTAAGGCTAAAAGAGAACTAAATGATACGCGTCCTTATTTTAATGAGCTTAAGACAGAGATTAAGAGAATTTTTAGAACGCCTAACAACATTGACAGTCCCTATGTTTATCCACCAGAGAGTGAGCCTAAGGAAAGAGGAACCTATGGTATTTTGGTTATTACGGCTGATAAGGGTTTGGCTGGTTCTTATAATCAAAATGTCATTAAGGAGGCCGAACACTTATTGGCTTCTTATCATGGTAGTAAGTTATATGTGGTTGGTGAGTATGGAAGAAGGTATTATGAGAATCATAATATTCCAATTGAGAAGTCTTTCTTATATACAGCCCAAAATCCAACAATGGAAAGAGCTAGGGAAATATCTTCTATATTATTAGAGGAGTTTCATAATAAGACTTTAAGTAAGATTTTCGTTGTTTATACGGATATGGAGAATGCCTTTAATTCGAAGGCTTATTCTACAAGACTTATTCCTTTACATAGAAAAGAATTTCAAACTACTAAGGAAGAGAAGGAGATTCATATACCCTTTGGTTTTTATCCAAATGAGGTTGAGGTATTGAACTCTATCATGCCTTCATATATATCGGGTTTTATCTATAGTGCCTTGGTTGATAGTTTCTGTTGTGAACAGAATGCAAGAATGAATGCGATGAAGAGTGCTAATGATAATGCGGAAAAGTTGTTAAGTAATTTGTCTTTACAATATAACACTTTAAGACAGGCTGAGATTACTCAGGAAATAAATGAGGTTTCAGCTGGTGCTCTAGCTTTAAGAAAGAAGCATAGAAAGGAAGCGAAGAAATGAATACTGGTAAGATAGTTGAAGTATCAAGTTCGGTTGTTGATGTTTATTTTAAACAATTGCCTAAGATTAAAAATGCCCTAAAGGTAACTGTTGATGATAAAGAATATACGATGGAAGTTGCTGAACACATTGGTGACAACATCGTTAGATGTCTGATGTTAGGCAAGAGTGAAGGCTTATATAGAGGCCAAGAGGTTGTGGATACTGGTGATACTATTATGGTTCCAGTAGGTGAAGCAACTCTAGGTAGAATGTTTAATTGCCTTGGTGAGACAATTGATGATAAACCTGGGTTGGAAGCTACGGGCTCGAATCTGGGCTCTAATCTAGGGCTCGAATCTAGATGGTCAATCTTTAGAGAACCACCAAAGTTTTCTGAACAAAAACCTATTGGTGAAATACTAGAAACAGGTATCAAGGTAATCGACTTACTAGAACCTTATCCAAAGGGTGGTAAGATTGGTTTGTTTGGTGGTGCTGGTGTAGGTAAGACTGTTTTAATTCAAGAGCTTATGCATAATATCGCTACTCAAGCTGATGGCTATTCTATCTTTGCCGGTGTAGGTGAGCGAAGTAGAGAGGGCAATGACTTGTGGCGTGAGATGAAACAGAGTGGTGTTATTGATAATACTGCCCTTGTCTTTGGTCAAATGAATGAGGCACCTGGTGTTCGTATGAGAGTTCCGTTGACAGGTCTTACTATGGCTGAGTATTTTAGGGATGAAAAGAATAAGGATGTTCTTTTGTTTATAGATAATATCTTTAGATTTGTCCAAGCTGGTAGTGAGGTTAGTACTCTTTTGGGTCATATGCCTAGTGCAGTTGGTTATCAACCTACGCTTGCTAATGAGATGGGTGCTTTACAAGAACGTATCGCTTCTACAAAACATGGTTCAGTTACTTCGGTTCAGGCTGTTTATGTGCCCGCTGATGACTTGAGTGATCCAGCTCCAGCTACTACTTTTACACACCTAGATGCAACTACTGTTTTGAGTAGAAAGATTGCGGAACAGGGTATTTATCCTGCTGTTGATCCTTTAAATTCTACAAGTAGAATCTTAGAGGCTGATATTGTAGGTGATTTACATTATAGGGTGGCAAGAAGTGTTCAGGAGACACTTGAAAAATATAATGAGCTACAGGATATTATTGCGATATTAGGTATGGATGAATTGTCTGATGAGGATAAGAAGACTGTTAACAGAGCTCGTAAGATTCAAAAGTTCTTGTCACAACCTTTCTTTGTCGGAGAGAAGTTTACAGGTATAGAGGGTACTTATGTTCCTTTGAAGGATACTATTGAAGGTTTTAGAGCTATCGTGGATGGTGAGATGGATGATTATCCAGAGAGTTGTTTCTATAATGTGGGAACAATTGAGGATGTTAAAAGAAAGGCTTCTAAATGAGAGAGACTTTCATGACTCATATACTAGCTGCTGATAGAAAGTTCTATGAGGGGCCACTTGAATCGTTAATTGTTCCTACTAATGAAGGACAATATGGTATCTTGGCAAAGCACAGAAATGTTATAACAGCAACAGTACCTGGGGTTTTAAAGTATAAGCTGCCTAACCAGGAGTTTAAGACTGCTGCGGTTTCTTCGGGTCTTGTTAAGATTGAAAATGGTGAAGTTTTAATTCTTGTTGACTCATGTGAGCGTCCTGAGGAGATTGATGTTAATCGTGCTAAGAAAGCTGAAGCTAAGGCTAAGGAAGAACTTCTTCAAAAGAAGAGTATTCAAGAGTATCAAAGTGCTAAGCTTCATTTAGCTAGAGCTATCAATCGTCTTAAGGTTAAAAAGAGATCCTAACTTTGTTGTATCATATAAGTACGAGAGGGGACTTGTATGAAAAAGATAATTACGTTGTTGACTTGTTTGGCTCTACTTCTTTGTACATCTTGTTCAAAGGGAAGCAATGAGCCTACAGTAGAAGAACCACTTTATTATTCTGATGAGATTAGAATTGTTACTAAGAATTTAAATTCTGTTGAAGATTTAAGTGGTAAGGTTTTAGCTGTTCAAGAATCATTCGATAAGGAATATTCTGATTATGTGATTGAGCAGTTAAAGAGTGAGGGTGTAGAACTAAGTGAAGAGAATCTACATTGGTTTATCACTTATGCGGAGATTAAACCAGATATTGATGAGGGAATCATTGATGCTTGGGTAGTGGTTGGTAATCGTGAGGATTCTATTTCTGATTATCGTTCTGATTATCATCCTAGTGATTATAAGACATTAGCTACTTATAAGAAGCCATATTATGAAGAGAAGACTTATGATACTGCTGGCTTAGATATGGACTTATATTCAAAGCCATTTATGGTAATGCTTAATGGTTTGGATGGTTATGGTGAGGATTCTGTTCATGAGTGGAAGTATTATCGTAATGATGTTAACCACTTGTTGGTAGTTGATCCTGTTAAGAAGCATGTGCTTATTGTTTCTGTTCCTCGTGATTCTTTTATAAAGAATATTGTGACAGGTTATAGTGATAAGTTTACACATTTCTGTCAAAATGGTCCTACTAATCCTGCTGATTCTTTGGGTGCTTTACTTGATATCGATATTCCATATTACTGTATGACTTCATTTACTTGGTTTGTGAATGGTATTAATGAATTGGGCGGTGTTAAGGTTGATGTGCCAATGACTGCTCATCTTGATATGGATTCACAAAGAAATGTTGCCAATCCTCAAAGATATGAGAAGGGTGTAGCTAATTTGTATGGTGAAACAGCTTTGGCACTAGCAAGAAACCGTAAGTATGATGGTATTGTGAATAATGACCAAGGTAGAATTAGAAACCAAGCTTTGATCCTTGATTCTTTGATTAATAAAATTGCGACTCATCCTTATATCTTGAATATGGTTGGTATGAGTTGGATGTTTGATATCTTGTGTGAGAATAATTTCTCTGATACTCAAAAGAAGACTTTGATTGCCTTAGCTCAAACTTTTGAGGATGGTTATACGATTGATAACTATTTCTTAGAAGGCAAGGGTGGTCTTCATTCTAATGGTACTTATTATGTAGATTTATTTGATGAGAGTATTGAAATTGCCAAGGGTAAGATTGAACTAGTTACTACTGGTTCTATCTCTAAGGATAATCCTTATTATGATGAAATAATGAAGGGCTATGTGACAGGTGGTGCTGGTACTGAGAATGATGGTGATAAGGGTTATATCGGTACTTATTACGATTTGTCAGAAGTTTATAATTAATTGTTGAAGGATGTATCTAAATGGTACATCTTTTTTAAATACCTTGCGTACTATGGGCAATTTTCGGAAAAAATAGTCTGCGTACTATGGGAAAATACGTATTTTGACAAATAGTGCTATAATCTTTTCATAGTTAAGGAGGAAATCGTTATGTATTCTTATAGTTATTATCATGGACCAAATCCAGTAGTTACTGTAATTTTATTTCTTATAGCTTTAGTAGGTGGTGTTTGTGCATACCTTATGTTTGTAAAGTCTGATGAGGAACCAAAAGACCCGCGTCTTGTTAAGCTTAAAGAATTCTTAAGTTTTAAGAAGATGATTATTGAAGGATTGTTAAAGGTTACTTATATCGTCTTTGCGTTATTTATTACTTTGTATTCATTCCAAATCATGGTTGGTACCTCATTCATTACTGGTTTAATGTTGTTGATTTTACTTAATATCATGTTACGTATTGGATATGAAGCTTCTTTGATCGTTTTATTAATTTGGAGAAATACTAGTGATATTAATAAGAAGCTAGGTAAGAGTGATCTTGTTGAAGAAATCAAGGAGGGGCTTGAAGCTACTGGGCTCGAATCTGAAAACGAAGCAAAAACTTCAGATGTTGAAGCTAATGTTAAGGTAAAGACTAAAGTTGAAGAACCGGTAGTTAAGGCAAAGCCTAGAACTAGAAAGCCTAAGACAGCTGAAGAAAAAGAGGCTAAGAAGCCTGCTAAGAAGAAAACTACTACTAAAAAGGCTTCTACAAAGAAGGTTAAGGTAGAAGAGGTTAAAGCTGAAGAACCTTCAACAAAGGAAGAAACTAAATAGTTTAAATAAAGCTCAAAATTTTATATCTTGAGCTTTTAATTTGTCTAAATTATCTTATGTTTTTTCTCAATGTTTCTAATTGTTAATATTTAAAAAATGATGTAGGAATTTTAAAGTTTAACGGCAATTATATAGTAGAAACATGAATATGAGTGTTTCTTAGTAAGGATCTTTATATGAAGATACTTCTACGCTTCCTTGTGGTAAGAAAAAACGGAGTTATGTATGAAGGAATTTAAAGTAGCTTTAGCTATGGTTATGATAGATGTTATTGGCCTAGCACTTAAGTTGCTACTAACATTGTTGCTTAAGTAGCAGTGTACGCCACTTGGAAGCAAACAAAAATGCAGCACGCCAATGCTGCAATTTCTTTTCTCTGTGGTAAGAGAAAACAGAGTTCATTATTATTCTAGCACCTAAATGTGTTTAAAAATAGTGTAGGAATTTCTAAGTTTGATGACAATTATATTGCAGGATATCAAATTATCTAACCCTTGATATACCTTTGATTCTTACTGTTTGGCTTATCAGGTATAGTCATTCTAATATAGTTTCCATTTAATGCGGGTTTTAAGTAATTTCTTCTAAAACCTTCTCTAGAACTTAAAGAAAGTTTAGACATTAAATCAATAGTTGAATATTGGATGTCATATTCCATAACATCTAATAACTTCTTTATATTAAGAGAATTAATCTCGTTATTATCTTTAACTTGATTACTATAATCATCTAAAACACTGTTGATTTGTTCCAACATAAACTCAATAAAAACAGTTGATTCACCATCAATGTGACACTTGGAAATAGCAGAATAATAATCTTGTTGAAATTTTTCGATTTGGCTTTCTAAAGGCAAATATTCAAAGATCTTATTCCATTTAGAAAGAAGTGCTGTATGCCAAAGCCTTGCCATTCTACCATTACCATCCGTAAAAGGATGGATGAAGACAAACTCATAATGAAAAATAGAGCTAAGTATTAAAGGATGGATGTTATCTTTCTCTTTTTTCATCCAATCAAATAATTCTTCCATTAGATTAGGCACAAATTTTGCAGGTGGAGCCATAAAGATACAACAGTCTCCATCAAATACACCTTTTTCTCCTTTTCGAAAAGCACCTGATTCTTGGATAAGATATTTGGTCATAATACCATGTATCTTTTTTAAATCATTATAATCATATGGATTTATTGAACCAATCTTTTCATACGCATCATAAGCATTCTTAACTTCCTGTATTTCTTTCCTATCTCCCAAAACTAACTTGCCATCAATGATTTCATGAACTTCGTCTAAAGACAGAGAATTAGCTTCTATCTTTAAAGAAGAATGTATTGATTTAATTCGATTATTTTTTCTTAGATGTGGTCTTTTATCTATATTATTTGTAATATTAATAGAACCAACTTTCTCAGAAATAGAAGCAACCAATGAAATCATCTTATTTGTGATGGCATAGGGCGGTGAGTAATTTCCCATAAAACACACTCCTTTATCTTGCGTACTATCTTCCGTACTTTCTTCCTCAATTATACTATATTAAAAAAGACCAACTAAATTATTTTCGGTAATTTGTGGCATTTTTGTTAGGCCATTCGTGGATAATTAAAAATCGATGTAGGAATTTTAAAGTTTAACGGCAATTATATAGTAGAAACATAATCATGAGTATGTTTCTTAGGAAGGATCTTTTTATGAAGATACTTCTACGCTTCCTTGCGACAAATGGAGAGGACATTTTAATGAAGGAATTTAAAATGGCTTTGGCCATGGCGATGGTAGATATGATCGCTCTAGCAGCTAAGCTACTGATAACACTGTTAGTTAAATAACGGTGGTGGTCACAAGGAGGCATTTGAAAACCCGACACGCCAATGTCGGGTTTTCCTTTGTGACTCATGGATAGGTCATTCACCTATAGTTTACCACCAAACAATTATTAAAAATAGTGTAGGAATTTCTAAGTTTGATGACAATTATATAGTAGGAACATAAAGCATGTTCCTTAGGAAGGATCTTTTTATGAAGATACTTCTACGCTTCCTTGGTTTTCATTGGAGAAAATATGAGAAGCGAAATTATTTTTGCGATAATAATGACCTTATTAGACATTTTAAATGCTCTGATAAAACTTTTGGTCGAGCTACTACTTAAGTAGTAATCCATTTCTAAGGAAGTATTTGAAAACGCAGCATAGCAGGCTGCGTTTTCTCTTGGTTTTCATCGGTTTAACCAAAAATATTATATCATCAATTAAGGTCTTAAGCCCATGCCACCTTCAAGAGTAATAGTTTCACCACTCATATACTTGAAATCAGGGTTAGCTAATTGAACACAAACTCTACCGATTTCAGTTTCAACATTACCATAGTGACCCATAGGAGGCATCTTAACATTAGCCTTAAATGCTTCAGGGTATGCCTTTTCAAAGTTTTCAAGTTGAGCAGTCCAAGCAAGAGGACAAACAACATTAGCGTTGATTCCGTCCTTACCCCACTCAGTAGCAGCAACTCTAGTTAAACCTCTAATACCTTCCTTAGCAGCAGCATAAGCACATTGACCATAGTTACCAAATAAACCAGCACCAGATGCAAAGTTAATTACTGTACCCTTAGTTTCCTTTAAGTATGGGTAACATGCTTGCATATAATAGAATGTTGCATATAAACCAGAATATATAGCTAAATCAAATTGTTCAGTTGTATGATCGGCAATAGTAACACCACTTGCTGAAGCTTGAGCATTATTGATTAGAACGTCAATTCTACCAAATGCGTCTATAGTTTGCTTAATAACGTTCTTAACTGTCTCTTCATTGTTACTACCAGCAGAAACATCAGCTTGAATAGGAAGAACCTTTACACCATACTTTTCTTCTAATTCCTTCTTAGCATCCTCTAGCTTTGCCACATTACGACCAGTGATAACGATATTAGCACCTTCCTTAGCGTATGCAGTCGCAATACCATAACCAATTGAACCACAGCTACCATCAGCTAGCGTAGCTCTACCTCCACCTGTAATAATTACAGTCTTGCCTTGTAAAAATCCCATTTTATTTTCCTCGATCTTTCTTTAATAAATTATATCACTAAAAAAATCACAAGCTGATGTACAAAAAAATGAACACATAAAAGGTATAATAATATCAAGAGGGAGCGCCAGTTCGGTGCATATAACATAGTTAGGTGAAACTCCTAACCTGGTAATTCCTAGCAAGAAGCCAGTATCTAGCCTTGGACTTATAATCGTGAGGTTATAGGTTAAGCGTAGGCAAGAAAGACTTAGAAC
>JALFIR010000026.1:0-3307 GCA_022776215.1 Solobacterium sp.
CATAATCCTTGTCAACCTCTTTTGTACCATAAGGATACATTTCCTTGATCTTGCCATCTTCGATTTCTAATTGAAAAGGAAAGAATTGGTCAGCAACCCATACTTGTTTACTTTGAATAATCATATTTAAAACTCCTTCACTATCTCAATTATAGTTAAATTATCAACAATAGTTTTGTCAATTTCATCATATATTTTGCATATTTTAGTTTTAACTTTAACTCACATTATTGATTTCTTATAATATTTATGGAGGATAATTTTCATGCAAAATGCTTTAACTAAAATTGTTACAATTCAAAAATCAGGCAAAGCAGTTGGTATCTACTCTGCTTGTTCTGCAAACTCATTTGTTATTGAAGCTGTATTAAAAAAAGGACTAGAAGACAACAGTTGCGTTCTAATCGAATCAACAGCTAACCAATGTGACCAATTCGGTGGTTACACAGGTATGAAACCAATCGATTTCAAAAACTATGTATATGAAATCGCTGATAAGCTTGGTTTTGACAAAAACAAGATCTTCTTAGGTGGCGACCACTTAGGCCCATTAACTTGGACTTCATTAAACGAAAAAGAAGCTATGGCAAATTCAGAAGTATTAATCGATGCTTATGTAAGCGCTGGTTTCACAAAGATCCATGTAGATACTTCAATGAAAGTTGCTGATGATGATCCAAACGTTAGACTATCTGATGAAACAATCGCAAGAAGAGGCGTTCATTTAGTAAAGGTAGCAGAAAATGCTTATAAGAAATTATTAGAAACTAACCCAGATGCTGTTGAACCAGTATATATCGTAGGTAGTGAAGTACCAATCCCTGGTGGTTCTCAAGCTGCAGTTGATGAAGGTGTTCAAGTTACTAAAGTTGAAGACTTCGCAGCTACAATGAACACATTCAAAGATACATTCGAAAAAGAAGGAATCAGTGACGTATGGGATAGAGTACTTGGTATCGTAGTTCAACCAGGCGTTGAAGAAAAAGACTCAGGCTGTACAGAATATGATCGTTCTAAGGCAGTTGAACTTGCTAAGGCAATTAGAACTATTCCAGATCTTGTATTTGAAGGTCACTCAACTGACTACCAAACAAAGATTAAATTAAGAGAAATGGTAGAAGATGGCGTTGCTATTCTAAAAGTTGGTCCAGGTCTAACATTTGCTGCAAGAGAAGGCCTATATGCTCTATCATTCATCGAAGACGAGGCATGCAAGACTAACGGCAAGACTCCATCTAACTTTAGAGAAGTTCTTGATGCTGAAATGTTAAAGAACGATAAGCATTGGAAGAAGCACTACCATGGTACAGATGCTGAAATCGCATTAAAGCGTAAATATTCTTTCTCAGATAGATCAAGATACTACTACACAACCGATGCAGTTAAAGCAGCTATTGATACATTATTAGATAACTTAAAAGATGGTTGCCCATTGAACCTATTATCTCAATTCATGCCTATCCAATATACTAAGGTTAGAGAAGGTGTTCTTAAGAACGATCCAAAAGAATTAGTATTAGACAGAATCGGCAATACAATTGATGAATACTTATACGCAACTCATCAAAAGGACTTATTCTAAAAATAAAACAGGTTGTTCAAATGAACAACCTTTTCTTTTACTTAATAACCGATTGACCAAGTTTTACATCACAAGGACCAACAAACTCAAAAGTCTTACCATTAGGATTTGTAATAACAAGCATTGTACTCATATCATATGTTTCCTTAAGCTTCTTTAAATCGACTTCAACAATTGGATCACCAGCATTAACCCTATCACCTTGTTTCTTATCCAAAAGCTTGAAACCATCACCATTTGCACTAACTGTATCAACACCACAGTGAACTAAAAGCTCAACACCATCATCAGTAGTAATACCAAAGGCATGACCTGTAGGGAACAATACTGTTAAAGTACCACTAGCTGGTGCATGTAAAACAACCTTATCAGTATCATAGCTAAATACCAATGTCTTACCCATCATTTCTTGGGCAAATACAGGATCACTAACAGACACAGTATCTACTACTTTGCCATCCGCAATCGCAACGATTTCATCTTTTTTCTTAAATAAGCCACTAAATAAACCCATATATTTCTCACTTTCTAAAATAGAAGTACCAGATGGTACTTCTATCATTATAAATTATAATTGTGCTTCACCCTTACAATAAGTTTGAACTACTGAATAATCATCATTTAATACAACAATATCAGCATCCTTACCTACTTCAAGTGAACCCTTACGATCATCAACACCCAAACATCTTGCAGGATTAATAGTACAAGAATTAATAGCGTAGTTAAATGGAACCATTGCCTTCTCAACAAGAATTCTTAAACCCTTATTGATATTTAAAGTAGAACCAGCTAAGCCACCAGTTGAAGTTAAATGAGCAGAACCATCAGGATAAATAACAATCTCATTGCCACCAAAGATATGCTTAGAACCAATAGGAGTACCCTTAGCCATAAGTGCATCAGAAATCATGATTGAATAATCAGGACCCTTAGACATGAAATAATTATTTAAAGCTGCATAAGTAGAATGATTACCGTCACAAATGATTTCACCATACATTGTTCTAATTCTATAAGCAGCACCAACTAAACCATTAGCACGATGATTAAATGGAGTCATACCATTATATACATGAGTCATTGACTTAGCACCATGTGCAAACCCGTCAACAGCTTGTTCATAAGTAGCAGCACTATGACCAATAGAAACTACAACACCATTTTCACTACAATATCTAGTCAAAGCAAAATCATCATCTTGCTCAGTTGCCATAGTAATGTACTTAATATGACCTCTTGCAGCCTCTTGATACTTCTTAAATTGTTCAACAGTTGGCTTAACAATATATTGTTCAGGTTGAGCACCCTTATACTTCATATCAAGATATGGACCCTCAAAGTGAATACCTAAGATTTCAGCGCCCTTATATCCTTCTTCCATAACATCAGCTACATTTCTCACCGCATTAGTTAATACTTCCTCAGATTGAGTAATAGTAGTAGCTAAGAAAGCAGTAACACCCTCATCAACAATATGCTCAGTCCAATTTCTTAATCCTTCAGGATTAGCATCATTTGTATCAAATGTATAAGCTCCATGACAATGGATATCAATAAAACCAGGAACAATTCTTAGTTCTCCATAATCCTTGTCAACCTCTTTTGTACCATAAGGATACATTTCCTTGATCTTGCCATCTTCGATTTCTAATTGAAAAGGAAAGAATTGGTCAGCAACCCATACTTGTTTACTTTGAATAATCATATTTAAAACTCCTTCAC
>JALFIR010000037.1:0-2099 GCA_022776215.1 Solobacterium sp.
TCGAAGACATTCTTAACTCTTTTTTATTACCCATCAGTAATTATATAAGAAAGTAATTATTTAACATCATTTAATAACTATGGCTAAAATAATGTGTCGTTATTTTAAACTAAATGGCTATTATTTAGTGACGAATAACAAATATGAGGAGTCAGCTGAGGTCGTAGTAGGTGTTAAAACACTGAAGGACTTAATGTTTATATAGTGCAAGCCACTATAATTAAATTTCGATTAGTCCGAAAGGATATAAGTAACAACATGAAAGAATCGTATATCTTTCTAGTTATAGTTATCCGGGGATGATGTTGAAATGTTTTGAAAATAGAAAGGATGCAGCAGATGGAATTAATTGAAAAGATTTTAAGTGAAGATAACTTAAATGAGGCTATTAAGAAAGTAAAGTCAAATAAGGGTGCTCCTGGCGTTGATAAGATGTCGGTAGCTCAAATAGATGACTATTTCAAAGTTCATAAGAAAGAGATTGTATCTTCTATTATGAATATGACTTATAAGCCTCAACCTGTAAGAAGAGTTTATATCCCTAAAGCCAATGGTAAGAAAAGACCCTTAGGTATTCCTACAGTAGTGGATAGAGTCATTCAACAAGCTATCGCGCAAGAACTATCTAAAATCTATGAACCACTATTCTCAAATAGTAGTTATGGTTTTAGACCAAATAGAAGTGCACACAACGCTATTGAAAAGGTACTTGAATTATTGAATGAAGGCTATGAATGGGTAGTAGATTTAGATATAGAAAAGTATTTCGACACAGTAAATCATGATAAGTTAATTTCAATACTTAGAGAAGAAGTTAATGACAAGACAACTCTACATTTGATACGAAAGTTTCTAAGAGCCGGCGTAATGGAAAATGGCTTAATATCTTCAAACAGCGAAGGTATGCCTCAAGGAGGTCCTCTATCGCCAATACTCTCAAACATCTATTTGAATAAGTTTGATAAGGAATTAGAATCAAGAGGATTACATTTTGTAAGATACGCCGATGACGCTAATATACTAGTTAGAAGTGAATTAAGTGCCAATAGAGTGATGAAATCAGTAACTTCATGGTTAGAAAGAAAACTATTTCTTAAGGTCAGCGCAACTAAAACAAAAGTTGTAAGACCAAATGACTCAAAATTTTTAGGTTTTACATTTCTTGAACGTTCAGATGAATGGAAATGTAAGCCAATGGATACCAAAGTCCAAAACTTATATGATAAGTGCAAACAAATATTAATCCGTAAGAAAGCAATAGCTATGACTACTGATACATTATTTACAAAATTAAATGAAGTAGTAAGAGGTTGGATTAATTACTTTAGTATAGGAATAATGAAATCCAAAATGGATAAATTTGGGCGATGGTTAAGACATAAAGTTAGGGTGGTAATACTTAAGAAATGGAAGAAGCCCAAAACAATATACAAAAATCTAATGAGGATGAATTTAAAGTTTAAAAATAAATTTTCCGAAGAAGATGTATATAAAGTGGCAAATTCAAGATTAGGACTATATAGAAAAGCTATGGGAAATGTCATTAGCTTTATACTTAATCCAAAAATTCTTTCATATACCGATAAGAAAAAGGGGATAACCGGTTTGGTAAACCCCCTTGAGTACTACTTAGCTAAGTAGCCTGTGACTTAAATATAAATGTAGCGCCGTATACGAGAACCGTATGTACGGTGCAATGAGAGGGGCAGTAATTTTGACAATTACTCCTCTACTCTATTGTAAATTTTACAATTATTCCTATTGACATATGTGACTAAGATAATAAGTGGCTTACTAGAGAATGCTATAAAGTATGAGCCTAAAAAGGGTAGGGTTTTATTGAAAATAGATAAGTGGAAAAGTCAATATAATAATGTAGTTTTTAGGACAAAATAATTATGTATGAAAACCTACATTTTTATTTTGTCCTTTTTGACCATTATTTATCAGATTCAACGAAATATTGAAGCTGATCCTTCAGTCTATATGATGGGCCATTGATATTGATTACTGAACAGTGATGAAGTAATCTGTCAAGTAGTGCATTAGTTAATGTTGGTTCGCCAAAGACATCAGGCCATTTTGAAAACACTAGGTTA
>JALFIR010000039.1:0-11892 GCA_022776215.1 Solobacterium sp.
CATAATCCTTGTCAACCTCTTTTGTACCATAAGGATACATTTCCTTGATCTTGCCATCTTCGATTTCTAATTGAAAAGGAAAGAATTGGTCAGCAACCCATACTTGTTTACTTTGAATAATCATATTTAAAACTCCTTCACAGTATTAATTATAGTTCTTTTTGTCTAAACAAAGAAGGCATATCACTTTTGAACACGTAATCTTTATTCTTATATCTAAAAGCTAATTCATAGGCATGAAGATATAATCTCTTAGCTTTTCTACCGCCATAATTCTTATCACCAACAATAGGATGTTCAATATCTTTAAAAGTAATTCTTATCTGATTCTTTCTACCCGTCTCAATATCCACATCAAGCAAGGCACTATCATTATATTGCTTAATCACCTTATAATCAGTAATACACAAAGAACCCTTTTCACTCACATAACCCATATTAAATTTGTTGTAGGCAATATGATTCTCAATATGACCACTATGATCATCAAACATCCCTTCGCACACTGCATAATAGCCTCTTTTATAAACTATATCATTCCAGTTTTCCTGTAACTCATCTCTTAATTTTTGTTTCTTACAGAAAACCAAAACACCACTAGTATCCTTATCTAGTCGATGTAATATGAAAATCATATTATGTTTATCTATTGACTTAACATATTCTCTAACCAAATGATAAGCTGTTCTTTCTCTCTCCTTATCATTGCTAATACTCAACAAACCAGCAGGCTTATTAATACAAACAAAGTCATCGTCCTCATAGATAATATCCAAGTCAATCTTCTTAGCAGTATCACCAATAAGCAATACACCACCTACATTAAGCTTATAATCAAACTTACTTGTAGCTACACCATTAACCTTAACTTTATTACTTAATATCTTTTTTGCGACATTCCTTGAATAATGTAAATCATTAATCAAATACTCTAGCAATGTTCCCTCATGTCTTACTTTTATTTCTTTCATTACTTCATTATATAACGAGTAAATAGGTGGACAATTGATATATCAAATTTAAAGTAATGTAAACATTTTCATAAAATTTGAAAACTTTTTTTAAAATATTATTGACATAAAGTTTACACTAGTTTTAGAATGAAATTGCGTTGAAGTAAACAAGTATTCTACTTTGGCATTTTAGAGAGATCGTGGTAGGTGCAAACGATTATGTGGGGGTAAAAGAAAACTTTATGGAGCTAGGAAACTACGGGAAAGCCCGTTATAGCTTAGGACCTTGTTGGAGGTTTATGAGGTTATTCTAGTAATAGAATAATAAATTAAGGTGGTAACACGATTATAAGTCGTCCTTATCGGGGACGATTTTTTTGTCCCTCAAGCTAATCGATGAAGGGAGAAAACATATGAAAAAATTATTAACAATTCTATTAGCTACTATTTGTCTATTTGTACTATGTGCATGTAATTCGGACTCGAACCAGGGCTCGAATCCTATTAAAGTCGGTGTAGTTCAAACAACACAACACCCTGCGCTTGATGCAGCTACTCAAGGTTTTGTAGATGCATTAAAGGAAAACGGTATCACAGACGTTGATGTTCAAAATGCAAGCGGAGAAAGTGCTAATTGTTCTACAATCGTAGGCAAATTTGTTGCTGACGGTGTTGATCTAATCATGGCGAATGCTACCCCAGCTTTGCAAGCCGCTAGTGCTGCAACTGATACAATCCCAGTACTTGGAACATCTATCACTGTATACGATGTAGTATTAGGTGGTAGTGTACCTAAGAATGTTTCTGGCACTACTGACTTAGCTCCACTTGATGAACAAGCAAGCATGATTAAAGAACTATTCCCAGATGCTAAAAAAGTTGGTATCTTGTTTTGTTCAGCAGAAGCTAATTCGCAATACCAAGTAGATAAGATTTCTGAATTCTTAAAAGAAGATGGAATTGAAACTGTTAACTACGTATTCAATGATTCAAATGATATTACAGCCGTAACTGAAAAAGCAGTAAGTGATAAAGTTGATGTAATCTACGTTCCAACCGACAATACAGCCGCAGCTAATACTCAAGCTATTGCCAACGTTGTACTTCCAGCTGGTATTCCAGTATTTGCTGGTGAAGAAGGCGTGTGTACAGGATGTGGTGTTGCTACTCTTACTATCTCTTACTACGACATTGGTTTCAAGACTGGTGAAATGGCAGCTGATATCCTATTAAATGGAGCCGATATTTCTACAATGGAAATTGAATCTGCACCTCAATTCGTTAAGAAATTTAATAAAACTAATGCTGAAAAACTAGGAATCACTATTCCTGAAGACTATGTAGCTATCGAAGAATAACTATGCTACTAGGATTAATTAACTCAATGCCAAGTGCCATTGCCCAAGGTCTAATCTGGGGCATAATGGCCATTGGCATTTATGTCACTTATAAAATATTAGATATTGCCGATTTAACCGTAGATGGCTCATTATGCACAGGTGGTGCAACATGCGTAATCCTTCTAGTAAACGGTTGTCCAATGTGGCTAGCCCTTATCTGTTCAGTTTTTGTAGGCATGCTTGCAGGACTTATAACAGGTATCCTAATCACTAAACTTAAAATACCAGCAATCCTTGCAGGTATTTTGACACAATTAGCCCTATATTCTATTAACCTACATATTATGGGCTTTGGTACTACTTCATTTTCTAAATCAAACTTACCAATCAGTGTTGATAAATATAACTTAATAGTATCATCAAGATACGTTAGAGAATTATCATTAAGAAACCCTATTATTGTGGTAATTCTATTTGTTGCCATCGTAATAGCTATTCTATATTGGTTCTTTGGAACTGAACTAGGATGCTCTATAAGAGCCACAGGAGCCAACCAATTCATGGCAAGATCGCAAGGTATCAATACTGACAAAACAAAAGTAATTGGCCTTGTAATATCTAACAGTTTAGTTGCCCTAACAGGTGCCCTATTATCTCAATACCAAGGCTTTGCGGACATCAACATGGGAAGAGGTGCCATCGTTATTGGCTTGGCAGCTGTTATTATTGGTGAACAAATATTTGACAAAGTATTTAAAAACTTTGCCCTAAAACTATTTGCCTGTGTACTAGGTGCCATCATCTATTACCTAGTAATCCAATTTGTCTTAAAACTTGGTCTATCAACCGATGATCTTAAAATGTTAACAGCCATTGTAGTAGCTATCTTCTTAGCTATTCCTAATTTAAAGAAAGGAACAAAATCATGTTAAAAGTTGAAAATATCTATAAAACATTCAACCCTAATACTATAAATGAAAAGAAAGCACTTAATGGCGTTTCTCTTACATTAAATGATGGTGATTTTGTGACTGTTATCGGTTCTAATGGTGCTGGTAAGTCAACACTACTAAATGCTATTGCCGGCATATGGCCAATAGATGATGGAAAAATTATGATTGATGAACATGACATAACAAAACTAAAAGACTTCCAAAGAGCCAAATATATTGGCAGAGTCTTCCAAGATCCAATGACTGGTACTGCTGCTACTATGTGGATAGAAGAAAACATGGCTCTTGCGAAAAGAAGAGGTAAAAAAAGAGGTCTAAAGATTGGCATCGAAGACAAAGAAAGACAAGAATACAAAGAACTATTAAAACAATTAGATTTAGACCTAGAAAATAGATTAACAACTAAAGTAGGACTATTGTCAGGTGGTCAAAGACAAGCCCTAACCCTACTTATGGCAACTATGCAAAAGCCTAGACTATTACTACTTGATGAGCATACAGCTGCCCTAGATCCTAAGACCGCTAATAAGGTTCTTGAAATCACCGATAAGCTAATCAAAGAAAACAATCTAACTACTTTTATGGTTACTCACAATATGAAAGATGCTCTTAAATATGGAAATAAAATCATCATGATGTGTGATGGCAAGATCATTTTTGAGGCAGAAGGTAAAGAAAAAGAAAAGCTAACCGTCCAAGATTTACTAAACAAGTTCGATACAGCAGGAGGCGTTGTATCTGATTCTATGATGCTTGGTTAGAATCAAAAAATAGACAATATTAAGGCTTGATCAAAAATCAAGCCTTAATTTTTTTAGAAACATAAATCAAACTAATGATGATCACCAGAGTGATGTGCATCTGGATGATGGGTCTCGACTGGTTCTTCTTTCTTTATAGATTCCTCTCCTTCAACATTCTTGTCACAAGCAACCAAGCCTAACATCAGAACAATTGAAAGAGAAATAATTAATATTTTCTTCATGTACAAACTCCTTCGTTTTATAAATATATTCAATAATCAAATATATTTATAAAAGTCTCCATTTCTATACCTGTAAGGATTTAATTTAACCATAAAGTCATCTCCTTCTAATGACATTTTATCATTATGAAAAAAACGCAATTCTACTTTCCAGAATAAGAATACTTGTTGATCTTTGTGAGTAAGGTCATTTAGGCAAAAATTCCCAAACAAAGAACTAATTATTAATATCTTTCAGCAATGTATATCCAAAAGAAAAAGGAGCATAGCTCCTATTTCAATTTTTCTAAAAGTTTTTTAGCCTCTACAAGTCCATCCTTACATGCTTTTTTATTTACAAGAGTACAATCAGTATCTTCATACATATTAGTAGCGAACTTGATATCCTTAAACTCTTTATAAGCCAAGGAAGTCTTACCATATTCCTTTTCAAGATAAGCATCAACATCAGAATACCAAGCAAGAAATTCATACGAGTTATATTGAACATCATCCTCAATAAAATTGTTAATACCAAGAATTAAACTATCAATACTATTCATCTGTCTTCTTCTTTGTAGTTCTTCTTCTAGTTGTCTTTTTAGGCTTAGATTCAGATTCGAGCCCAGAAGATCCGAGCCCAGGTTCGTGCCCAGTTTTAGTATCCTTTGTTTCTTCAACAACTACAGCTTCTTCCTTAACTTCAGATTCGAGCACAGGATTTGAGCCCTCAGTTTCGATAGTTTCCCTCTTAACTAAACGATTATCAACAACAACCAATTTACCATCAAGAACGTCCTTGATTTCTTCTGCAGTAATTGTTTCATTCGCAATAAGTGCATCAGCAATCTTAATCAAATCATCCTTGTGTTCATTAATGATTTGCTTAGCATGTTCATGACAAGAATCAATAATCTTTCTAACTTCAATATCAATCTCATAAGCTACTTGGCTACTTGCATTAGCAGGAGAATTATAGTCTCTGCCAAGGAAAACAGTTGAATTACCACTGTTATACTGAACAGGACCTAAATCAGACATACCATATGTTGTAACCATATCCTTAGCGATACGAGTTGCTTGTTGGATATCATTTGAAGCGCCAGTAGTAATATCTGAGAAGAAGATTTCTTCAGCAGCTCTACCACCCATATAAGAAGTAATTGTATCGACTAACTCCTTCTTGGAATTTAAAATCTTTTCTTTTCTAGGAGTAATCAAGTTATAACCACCAGCACTACCACGAGGAATAATAGTAACCTTTTGAACAATAGCACCATCAGGTAAGTTCAAACCAACAATGGCATGACCAGCCTCATGATATGCCACTAACTTCTTAGTGTGTTCATCATAAGTTCTGCTCTTCTTAGCAGGACCCATCATAACTCTATCGATTGCTTCATCAACTTCTTGAGTCTCAATTAAATTCTTATTTTCTCTTACTGTTAAAATAGCAGCTTCATTTAATACATTTTCTAGATCAGCACCAGAGAAACCAGGTGTACGTCTTGCGAGTGCTTCCAAGTCCACATCATCAGCAATCTTCTTATTACGAGCATGTACCTTTAAGATAGCCTCTCTACCCTTTAAATCAGGTAAGGAAACAGTAATTTGTCTATCAAAACGACCAGGTCTTAATAAAGCTGGATCTAGTACGTCAGGTCTATTTGTAGCCGCAATAACAACAACACCATTGTTGTCAGACATACCATCCATCTCAACCAACATTTGGTTAAGAGTTTGTTCTCTTTCATCATGGCCGCCACCCATACCGGCACCACGTTGTCTACCTACCGCATCAATTTCATCAATAAAAATCATACAAGGAGCTGTAGCCTTAGCTTGCTTAAACATATCTCTAACTCTACTAGCACCAACACCGACAAACATTTCAACGAAGTCAGAACCACTAATAGAATAGAAAGGAACATTAGCCTCACCTGCAACTGCCTTAGCCAACAAAGTCTTACCAGTACCAGGAGGACCAACAAGAAGAATACCCTTAGGAATACGAGCACCCATAGCCGCAAACTTCTTAGGAGTCTTTAAATACTCGATAATCTCAGCCATCTCTTCTTTTTCTTCATCACAGCCAGCAACATCCTTGAACTTAACCTTGATGTTATCTTCTTTTCTAGCTCTAGACTTAGAAAATTCAAACGCCTTATTGTTACCAGAAGCAGCACCCATCTTAGAAATCATTAGCATGCCAAGTCCTGCAAACAATACAATAGGCAAAATAGAACCAAGTAAAGATAAGATAATGCTAGTCTCATTAGCATCCTCAACCTTAACACTTGCATTTGAATCCTTTAGCTTAGAAATAAGCTCATCAGTAGTTGTCTCAGTCTTTGGAACATCACTTGTAAAACTTACTTCCTTACCATCAACAGTATAAGTACCACTAACGTTGATAATATTATCATCAACTAATAAAGTAGCCTTACTTACAGTCTTAGTCTCTAATACTTTATTTAATTGTGAATAATCGATTCTTGTAACTGTACTTGAAGACATTGGATTTGTAAAAAACAAAGCCACCAAGAACGCAATCGCAATCAAATAAGGAATATAAGTACTAGGATTTGGTTTTTTATTTTTGTTATTTGGTTTAATCACACCATACCTCCATTTATTAAATAGCTTCTTCTTTAATTACACCAATATAAGGTAAATTACGATACTTTTGGTTATAGTCCAAACCATAACCAATCACAAACTCATCAGGAACTACAAAGCCAACATAATCAGCCTCGATAGCCTTCTCTCTTCTAGCAGGCTTATCCAACAAAGTAACAATCTTGATTTCCTTTGCACCCTTAGCCCTAAACATCTCTGTTACCTTCTCTAAAGTCTTACCAGTATCAACAATATCTTCAACGATTAAAACATCTCTATCAGTAACTGAACCTTCAATATCCTTAATAACTCTAACTTCAATAGAATTAGTACCAGAATAACTAGAAACATCCATGAAATCAATTTCACAATCGATATCAAGTTTTATAACAAGTCCCATCATAAATGGAACTGATCCCTTTAATAATCCTACAATAACAGGAACACTATTCTTTTCTTTATAATACTTGCTAATTTCATCAGCAAGTTCCTTTTCTCTCTTTGTGATTTCTTCACTAGAAACTAAAATCTTTTTTACGTCGTTATGCATATTTTTTTCACCTCGGTTAACTTTATAATTTTAACATATACATGTTAGCATTTTTTGAGTAATGATTGATATTACAGCCTATATTTGGCACAAAAATAGCAGTTCCAGCACTATTTACAACCACAGGCCACATCTTCCTCTGTCTATAAGATATCTTATTATCAATAAAGAAACGATTTAATTTCTTAGTACCATAACGTAACTCGATACTATCGCCCTCTTTATAATTTCTAATTGTTAAAGGAAAATCATCCTCACTTACATTAAAACTCTCAATTGTCTTACCACTCTTACATAGCTTAAAATACTTAGTCTTAAAATATTTTATATCCGATAGTTCATAAACATAATCAGTTTCCTTTTTATAAACCTCTACATAACCATATTCTAAGCACAAATATTTATCTTCAACAAGAACCTCAAAAGACTTAGCGGTACTCATTTGTCTTATTAATTCATTAGCCTGTTTTCTAGAAATAGAAACACCTAAGAATATTCTTAAAAGTCTTACCTTATCCTCAAACAATAGAAATTCATCAACAGGAATCCTACTTCTTTTATTTATAAAATCAACACATGATTTATTCAATATCTTATTTTCTTTATTCAATGAATTGATTTCTCTAACAACTAAATTCTTTTCTATCAAAGACATCTTCTCAATCACATCATGTCTTATTCTATTACGCTGGTAATCATCACTTAAGTTAGATTCATCAATGCCATATATAATTCCATGATTATCACAATAATCCTTCAAATCAATCTTTGTATACTTCAACAATGGTCTAACAATCTTAATCCCAAAGTTCTTCACACTTCTTTTCAAACCATAATAATAGACATGACTATTACGCTTCTTCTGCATCAAGTATGTCTCAATTAAATCATCTTTATGATGAGCCAACATTACACATTCAAGATCATACTTATCAATAATTTCTTTATAGAATTCATATCTAAAAATTCGAGCATTCTCTTGGAAATTACCACCCTCAACCTCTACATAATCCTTCTTGAAATAAGGAATATCATACTTCTTACAATAATCCTCTACAATCAATTCATCACGCAAAGCTGTGTCTCTATGATGATAATTAACATGAGCTACATATACTTCATATTTATCCTTCATCATATCCAAAAGAGCCATTGAATCTGGCCCTCCTGACACTCCAATAAGAACTCTTTTCCTCAAGCCTTCCATATAGGACATAATTATATACTATAGCTAAAATAAAGCACTCTATTTCACCTAAAATTCAGTTAATAAAAGCCCTAACCTTAACGATTAGAGCCTTCATAACAATAATTATTTAACACTTGTATTACTTACTTTGTATACACAAGCCTTCTTTGATTCAGACCAGATCCAGTTAGTTGAACCCATCTCCTCATCACAAGTAATAACACCATCAGCATTTAAGTCCTTAGGACCAGTCTTACTTGTATTACTTACAATAGGCTTAGTTGTTGGAGTTGGAGAAGGTGTTGGTGTAGCACCACCTGCTTGTCTATAACCAACTACAACATAAGTAGAGAATCTATCAGTCTTGAATGTTAAGATATTTCCTTCTAACTTAGCATCTAATAATGTAACCTCATCACCATGGAATCTAGCAACCTTAATTACCTTAGCATCCTTTAAAGCCTTAACATTTTCATCACTTAAAGCTAAAGTAATTGTAATTTCTTTATCCAACTTAGTGATATTAGTTTCAGTACCATCATTCTTAATTGCAGTTAATTTTAAATCCAAAGGAATCTTGCAAGAAACATCAACCTTATCATTTTCAACTATAGCCTCAATCTTCTTGACTTCATTTGGAGTTAATTGTTTTTTAACATTAGCATTAACCGCAACACTTTGAACATCCTTGAATTCTTCAGTCTTCTTTACGATATCCAAATTATCTTGATTGCCTACAACAGTCGGTTCTTTAACTGTAGCTTGAGTAGCCTTAACAACAACTGTTTCACCATTAGCATTTTCACTTAAACAATAACCGTTAGCTAAATAATGAGATAAATTGTCTAAAGCGCCAATAAATATACCACCTTTAATCTCAAAAGTACCATCAACTACCTTCAAACCTTCTGAACTATTAATGAATTTACCTCCATTAATTACGGTCTTACCTTCATAAGATACAATCCACGCTTCATCTGAATTATTAAATGTTCCATAGTTAATTGTTAAATCTTTATGATTATTAATGTATGATTGGAATTCTCCACCGTTAACAGTCAACACATCGCTATTACTAATACCACCATCAAATTTGCTATTACCTTCAATGGTTAAATCGCCAGAATTAGAAATCATATTAGTGCGTTCTGATGGTTTGTTATCTCCCCACTTAAAACTAGGACCATTAATCACAAGTTTCCCCTGATTATACAAACACACATAAAATGACCCATAAGAAGGTGATTCGTTATCATATATAGTACCAGTACCTTTAATAGTTAAATCGCCTATGTTATAAATTGCAAATTTATCTACATTTTTAATAGAATGATTGCTAATATTTAATACAATTTTTTTACCATCAGGTACATAAATATCTTCCGCTGTGTCATTAACTAATACAATTTCATCACCATTTTGTGCAGAATCAATTGCTTCTTGAATTGAAACGTATTCTTTAGTACCATTCTTAGCTACAACTTCCCCTTCAGTTGGAACTAAACTTTCATTTTGTAAGAATACAGTCCAATCAGTTGTCAAAATTCCAACACCACCAGCTACACCATAAGGCGCAAATACATCAATATTGCTCCAACTTGTTTTTGTATCTGAACATGAAAATTTAATATCTGAAGACTTAATATCGTTTGCTCTATCGAATATATATCTATATTTAACTGCTAAACGATATTCTTTTCCTGTCTTAAAAACACTATCAGAAGTTTGAAAGTAATTTTTTTCATCATGCTTATCATACCAATTTAAATCATAACTTGATGGATCAACTGGTTTGCCATCTTCACCAATTAAAGAAAACTTAGTTTTATCAACTATAGTAGCTTTACCAGCAACAGGTTGCGGAACTTCTCCCACAAGTTTTAAAACCTTTTGTTGATTTGGCTGATATTTGATACCAGTAGTAATTTGAACTGGATCACATTCGAAAGGTTGTTCTTTAGAATCTTTACCATCAAAAGAATTTATCACGAATTCATATTTTCCATCAGCAAAACCTTTATCAACTAATGTTTGTTTACTAACCTTTAATGTAGTTTTATCCACTAATTCTATATTCTTATCTTCGTAAACTTCACCATCTTCATGCTTATTTGTCTCATTCCATAAAGTTCCTTGCCATCCAAGACCAATCACAGTCATTTCTAGATAAGAACCAGTAACAGCATTACTTTCATATGTGCTCAATCTTCCGTTGTACAAGCTCTCAATTAAATCTTCAGAACCCTTAATAATTAAGTTACCAGCATCATCTTGATAAGCGCTTAACTTAACTTTATTGTATTTGATAGAAAAAGATCCATCTTCATTCTTGAAAAAAAGCATAACCTTCTGGAATATATTTCTTTACACCATACATTCTGCCTTCTTCAGTAAAGAAAGTTCCGCCATTTAATACAAAACAATTATCGTTTTCTTTTGATCGATTAAAATCAAGTTTGCCATTACCAAATACGCCACCATTGATAGTCATAATAGAATTAGTTGCAGCAGATGTAATTATTGTTTCCACTTCATTTGAATCAGCAGTAAATTTTCCAGAATTGATTGTTGCCTTATATTCATTGATAACAATCCCTGTAAAGTCTTTATCGCTGTGCTTGCTTGCAATAAAATCAGGACCATCAATAACAACAGTAGCTCTGTTATATAAAACAAAGTTACCGCTTGTAGTATTCAATACCTTTCCTTCACCTTTAACAGTTAAAGTTCCAAGATTTTCGATTGTTGATGCATCATTATCATCGTTATCAATTGTCTTGCCATTTAAATTCAATACAACTTTTGAAGTTTCTGATACTCTAACATGTTCCTTAGCATTTTGAAGTAACACTACCTCTTCACCATTTTTAGCCGCATCGATTGCTTCTTGTAATGTTGCATATTCTACATTGCCAATTTTAGCAACTTTAGTTTCTGCTTCTTGAACTTCTACAGGAGTCTCTTCTGATACTTCAGTTGCATCTTCCGCATTAATGCAAAAAGCACATGAAAAGACCATCAACAAGCATAACAAAGCAGTTGTAAGCTTCTTCATATTATTTTTCTTCCTCCCTATAATAATTTAGCTTGCTTATAAATTAATCGGCTAATCTACAATCGTGTGGTTAATTTTTACCATTTTTTCTAGTGTATTTTGTTCTTTCTAATAATAAATGGCGTAGCATTCTTGTGGTTTTAGGCCAAGTCTCATCATCTCTTTTGCATCGCTGAAGATATATAAACCAATTTAAATAAGATTGTAAGTTGTCTACTTCCATTCCAATAAATCTCCATATGTATCTTTTAAGCCAACTACACATATTA
>JALFIR010000054.1:0-11508 GCA_022776215.1 Solobacterium sp.
CAATTAAATATTCACATATTAGAAGAGCCGTGTGCTAGAAAATGGCAAGCACGGTTCCGTGAGGGGTAATCTCGACATTACCTAATCAAAATAAAAGTAAAGAAAGTAAAGAGAAAGGAGTGTCGAGTGCCTACTCGACTACGAAGATGATTAAAATTGAAATTTATTACGGAAAAGAAATCCTTGATACAGTAAGTGTCAATGAAAATACAAGTATGCTAGAGCTTCTACCTAACTATAGAAGTAAATTAACATATCCTGTTTATGCATGTAAAGTTGATAATATGTATCGTGCATTAAGCCATAAACTTAATCACGATTCTAAGGTTGAATTATTAGACATTAAAAGCCAAGCTACTTGGCTAATCTATCAAAATAGCTTAGTGCTTTTATATATCAAGGCAGTACATGATGTCTTAGGCAAAAATGTTAAGGTATCTATCAACAATTCTTTAAACAAAGGCTTATATACCGATATTAAAGTTGATGTAAATGAGAAACAAGTAGCTGAGATAGAAAATAGAATGCGTCAATTAGTTGCCTTAGATCTTCCTATTAAGAAAGAATATATGTCCAAGGAAAAGGCAATGGAATTAACCAAGACTCATAAGCTACAAGACACTTATGACTTACTTTCATCAATTACTAATATAGGTGATGTCGAAATCTATTCACTAGATGATGAAATTGATATTTTCTATGGTCTAATGGTACCATCAACATCTTTCTTAAGCCTGTTTGAACTAAGATATTATAAGAATGCAGTACTCTTAAGATATCCGCACCCTAGTGATCCACTATCAATTCCTGAATATAGTGACCAAGTATTGTTGTATGAAGCATTCAAGGAAGCAACTCATTGGGGTAAACTAATGGGTATTAATTATTGTAGTGACTTAAATAAGAAGATAATTAATAACGAGACTAAGGATATCTTCCTTATGCAAGAAGCTTTACATGAAAAAAGAATTGCTCAAATAGCTGATGAAATAAACAAGAGAAAAGCTCATGTAGTCTTAATATGTGGTCCAAGTAGTAGTGGTAAGACAACTTTTGCGAATAGACTCATCATTCAATTAAGAGTATTAGGACTAAAAACACTATACTTAGGAACTGATGATTATTTTGTAGAATGGAATGAAAAGCCAGTTGATGAAAATGGTGAATTAGATTTAGAATCAATCAAGGCAGTAGATACAGACTTGTTCTTATCTAATCTAAAAGACTTATTGTCAGGTAAAGAAGTAGACCTACCAACTTATGACTTTATCAATAACACCAAGATATTTGGAAAAAGAAAAACTAAATTAGCAAAAGATCAAGTTATTGTCATTGAAGGTATCCATACTCTAAATCCGATTCTTACACAAGGAATTGATGATAAAGATAAATACAAGATTTATATTTCGCCACTTACCCCAGTTGGTATTGATTCTCATAATAAAATATCAACCACTGATGCTAGAATGCTTAGAAGAATCGTAAGAGACCATCAATTTAGAGGCAGAACAATTAAACAAGCACTTAATGAATGGCCTAAGGTAAGAGAAGGAGAAGAAAAGAACATCTTCCCAAATACCAATCAAGCAGATGTCTTCTTTAATTCAAACTGTATCTATGAACTATCAGTATTAAAGAA
Source organism: Solobacterium sp. (assembly GCA_022776215.1). GTDB lineage: Bacteria > Bacillota_I > Bacilli_A > Erysipelotrichales > Erysipelotrichaceae > Colivicinus. Next base: position 1,640 of record JALFIR010000054.1, read on the forward strand.
ATATGCAGAAAGCTTATTTAAGGAAGTTACAAGAGATGAACCTGAATACGGGGAAGCTCAAAGAATGTTATCTTTCTTAAGATTTATCGATTCTATTGAAGATGATGATCAAATCGTTAATAATTCAATCATAAGAGAATTCATTGGTGGTTCTATATTAGTTAAATAAGGTATCGCAATTGCGATACCTTATATTTTAATCTTTGTGTTCAATCACAATCTTACATTCATCATTTGAACCAGATGTAAACAACTTTTCAAAAGCTTTTTGAACATCTTCAGCATCAGCAGGAATTACTGAAGTAATAGTTGACATGAAGACGTCTTGATTATTCTTAATCAATTCAAAAGCATGTTTATAGTCTTCCCAAGAGAAATATAAACCAGTTCTAATTGAACCTTCTTTTAAGAACAAAGGAATAGTTGAGAATTTTGCCTCCATAGCATGCATACCTAATACAACAATAGTTACACCACTGCTTCCTAAAGAAATTAATTCATCATAATTATCTACACCAACACAGTCGATAATATGCTTAAAGCCGCCAACAGGCATTAATTCCTTTAATTTCTTTTCATAATCAGGATCTTTTACGCTTAAGCACTTATCTACAAAATCAAACTTATTACAGAAAGCTACTCTTGATTCACTTCTTCCTGTCATAATTACCTTACCAGCACCTAATAATTTTGCACATAAAGCAGCATAAATACCAATTGGACCATTACCAGAAACTAGAACATCTTCACCATTTTTAATATTTAAATACTCAACACCATGTAAAGAAACAGCAACTGGTTCACAAATTGAACCTAAAATAATAGGCATATCTTCTGGCATTCTAATTACATAGTCACCACGAACTCTTACATATTCCCCATAAGCACCCGGAGCAGATACACCTGGGTTTTCAGCCATCATTTGAGCACATAATTGTTCTTGACCATTCTTGCAAAATTCACATTCACCACAAGAATTGAATTCAGCAGCACAGACTTTTTCACCCTTTTTAAAATCATACTCTCCTGGATCCTCGATATAACCTGAGAATTCATGACCTAAGGTAAAATCATCTCCACCTGCTAAACCAGTCCAAAATGAATTATCAGAACCACAAATAGCACAATTCTTTACTTTAATAGTAACCCACTTGCCACCAGCTTCAGGCATAGGCTTTTCAGCATTGGCAAAACTACGATAACCATTAACGATAACACTTTTCATACCATAACCTCTTTTCTAAAATTAATTTTACTTCTAAGATAAACGTATTATGATGAATTTTTCATATGAATTTATGTGAGAATACAACTTTCACTATTAGCTTATTCAATTTATTCTTATAAATTAATACATAATAAAACATGACTGACACTTATAACAATAAGTTCGCAGTCATGTTTTACTTCGATAACTAATTAAGTAGGACTATTATCTTTGTCTATTTTATCAATCTTATAATAAGAATACAATATAGCTATAGTAACCAAAACAATTATAAAGTGTTTATAGTTAAAGACTAAATCATTAATTAAATTAATACAATGAACAAGATATAACAAGCCATATGAAATAACAAGTATTAATTTCAAATAATGTGGTTTTTTGAGATAAAACATAGTTAGTAAAATTAACATACTTGAATAACCAATTAAGTTTAAATACATGTAGTACTCCTCGTCTTTTGTAATATATATATATATATATACTTTAATTATACAAAAAAGTTAATACCACCATAAATAATACTTAATACATTAAAAAAGCATCACCGCAGTGACACTTATTTCTTGTTTAATTCATCAAATTGTTTTAAATGTTCCTTAGATAATTTTTCATATTTCAAGGCATTTTCCTTATCATTCTTATTCTTATACATTAAAGAAATTAAGAATTCATTAACACCTCTATTTACAGGCTCAATATATTCAAGCTCTTCAATCATTTCATCTAAGTACTTATAGCCCTTAGCTACATAAATATCATAAGATTTATCAATTTCATTAACGATTTGATCGTTCTTTAATTCATGAACCTTATCTTTCCAAATACCACACTTCTTATAGCTCTTAACAGAAAGATAATAGTTATAAGCTTGAGTATAAATCTTTTCCTTATCAGCTTCAGAAAGCTTAATCTTAGAGAACTTCTCCAATAATCTATCTATTTCATTAACATCATTTCTTATCATGGCCTCATTTAGTCTAATAGAATCTAGATAAGCGGCTGGAAAAAGGAACTGTGTAGTTTTCTTACTTAATATAGCATTAAATTCATTATGATCATTTGTTTCAATAGCAATAACAATTTCGTGCGAAATCTTTTTCTTGAAAATCGCGATACCAACTGCGATAGCAATCGCAATTACAACAACAATAGCAACAATAGTATATTTCATATAGACCTCATTTTTTGAAAAGAGTGTGTGAATAATCACACACTCTGTAGTTTTTCGGAAAGAAAGTGCTTAAACACTTAACTTTTTTAGAAAGCGTGCCAAGGTACATGGACAAGTGCCTTATAGTCACCACCCCAGATACCGAATACACAACCAACGATACCGATAACTAATAATAGACCGATACACTTAGTTGCACTCCAACCTTTTTTCTTGATTAGAGAGTAGCACATTAATGTTAATAACAATGGGATTAATTGAGGTAATACACCATTTAATAAGTTTTGAATATCAATTGGAGAATCACCGTTTGGAATAACCATACCCAATGAAGTAGCACCATAGTTACAAGTTAAAGCGCCAACTACGAATACACCTAGCATAGAAGCTGCATGAGTGAATTCAGTAGCGTGAGCAGTTAATGTAGTAACTGCAGAAGTACCTAAGTTATATGACCAGTTCATTAACCAGATACGTAAAGCCATTTGAACACCAAATAGGATTACAAAGTATAGGATTGGACCAACAATACTACCGTTAATAGCCATGTTAGCTGTAATACCAGCAGTAATAGGTACTAGTGTGAACCAGAATAGAGCATCACCGATACCACCTAAAGGACCAGCACAAGCAACTCTAACAGCACGAATTGTGTTGATATCAGTCTTGTTTTGTTCTAGAGATAGAACGATACCACATACTAGAGTAACTAGGAATGGGTGAGTGTTGATGAATTCTAGGTTATGACCCATAGAAGTAGCTAAGTCTTCTTTGTTTGTATGAATCTTTTCTAGACCTGGAAGAATAGTCCAGCACCAACCACCAGCTTGCATTCTTTCATAGTTGAATGAAGCTTGTAACATACAAGATCTCCAAGCAATACTATTTAAAGTCTTTTTATCTAAGGCCTCTGCAGGCTTTAAATCCTTATATTGAGTTGCATTAGATGCCATCAGAAGAACCTCCTTGTCCTAATTTAATATTTGTATTGTAGTCGTATAAAGCGATTGCAACACCTACGAATGCTACTAAGATTAAAGTTGCACCAGCAGTTGCTTCTACGTTACCGAATAATGCAGCAGCTGCGAAACCAGCGAAGTAGATACCCCACATATCGTTTGCTAACATAATCTTTAATAATACAGCGAAACCGACATATCTCATCATACCACCAGCAGCAGAGAAACCACCCATTAACCAGCTAGCGTTTTCAGATAATTGTTGTAATGGACCAGCTAAAGCAGTACCACCAACATAAGCAATAACAGCAATAATTGCGAATAAAGTACCAAGTAAGCACATAGAGATTAAGTTTACTTGAGTAATGCCTGCAGGATTGCAATCTTCAGCAGCCTTATCAGCCTTAGCCATAACACCTGACATTGCAGTAAATACAAGAGTTACAACGTATTGACCGAATAAAGAGAAGATGATAGCTGTACCTAAAGCAGTATTAACATCCATACCAGCCTTAGTAGCGAAAATCATAGATACAACGGCACCAACTACTGAGTTAGGAGGCTGAGCACCACCAACTGGCATGTTACCGATCATCATAAGTTCATAAGTACCACCAACAGCTAAACCAGTCTTAACATCGCCTAAGATAAGGCCGATGATAGGACAAGCAACCATTGGACGATATAGTACTTCAGTAAGTGAGAATTGGTCAATTGCAAAAATGAATGTTGCAACAGCCAATAATACGATTTGAATTACGTTCATGTTTGTTTCCTTTCAAAATTATTTGAATAGTTTGTTAACGTCTTCCCTAGCAATTGAAGGAGTTCTTTGAATATATAGTTCTACTCCTAATTCTTGTAGACGTTTGAATGCTGCAACGTCAGTATCATCAACAGCAACAGAAGTAGCAACTTGACGCTTACCTTCTGACATATGCATGTTACCGATGTTTACAGACTTAATAGGAACTCCACCTTCAACTAAAGCTAATACATCTTCTGGAGTTTCGCAAATAATAGCGATATGTTGAGAATCTGCAGCTTTGTTAATGATGGCACAAGTTTTTTCAATAGTGAAAAATCTTGGTTGTGCTTGAGCAGGACAAGCCATCTTCATTAAGCTTTGACGCATTGCATCATTTGCAACAGCATCGTTAGCAACTAGTAGTAAGTTTGCACCTACTGAACTTGTCCATTGAGTTGCAACCTGTCCATGAATTAGACGGTTGTCAATTCTTGTCAATACGATGTTTGGCATAAATATTACCTTCTTTCTTCCCGAGGAAACCTAATAATGTCCCTACGCATTCCATTATATTTGAAATCGTTTACATTGGTTTTTCTTTTTTAGTTATCATGTTTACTTTTTTAACATAATTTAACATAATTTGGTATTTTTAACTAAAATTCTACCATTTTTTGTCTTTTTCACTACTTTTTCTTATCATATTTAGCTTTTCGACAACATTTTAAAGCTAATAAAGACAAATTATTATAAAATATAAGTATGTCAATATTTAGTAAAACAACAGGTATCGATTTTCAAACATATGGCGAAGTATTTAACGAAACCACCTTCAAAAACAAATTTGAAGAAGGACGCTTTTATGTGACGGTTGAAGAAAAAGAATCTAATAAATTCTATAAAAACGATAGCGAATTCTATTTGACAGTAAGAGAAGGGATTGCTGCAATTGCTATTACAGAAGACTTAAATAAAAAACCAAAAATCTTCGTAATTCACCGTATCTGTAAAATAAGTCCTAATTTATACTTCACCTTCTTAACTATTTCTAAACGCTCTGTAATTGAAGTTTCAAACAAAAACTTTGAAAACAACATTTTGACTGCTCAAGAACCAGCAACAATCAATTCGCTGAAAACAAACTTACATGTAAAAGAAATATTAGGTGACTACTATGTAGTAAGAGGATCAAACTACAACTTCCCTGGTGAAGCTCTAGACTTTTGGGAACTTACCTACGTTGACGATGGAAAATTAATCACAAAAATTGAAGGCGAAGAATTTGAATTAAACCCTCAAGAAATAATATTCTATGCTCCAGGACAAGAACACACCCAAAGAACAACAACGACATGTTCTTACCTGACAATAGTATTTGAGATGGATATTGACAAAGAAGACGCAAACATCTTAAAAAATAGAATCTTCAAAGCTAGTCAAAGAGACGTAGACTACTTAACAAGATTCAACAAAGCTAGTAACAACTACAATCACTTCACACCAATGATTCTAAATTCTTTAGTCCAAGTACTAGTTGTATCCTTACTTACAAACTTAAACGAAACACCATCGAATAAGCCAATAATGACTAAGATGCAACAAAAATACGATAATGAACTATTAGGAGAAATCGCTTTATATATTCAAGAAAACATATATTCGCAAATAAACGTTGAAGATATTTGTTATCACTTCTCAATATCTAGATCAACAATACAAACATTGTTTATCAAAAATCTAAATGTATCACCTAAACAATACATCTCAGATTTAAAGTTTGCTAAAGCGAAACAAATGATAAAAGACTCTACATACTCAATATCTGAAATAGCTAGAATTTGTGGCTTCTCCTCAATTCACTACTTCTCAAGAGTATTCAAAGAAAAATATGGGGTTACCCCAACATCTTATGCTAAATCAATTAGTTAAAAGAGGCTTTCCATACGGAAGCCTCTTTTGTTTACTATGATTGATCCTTTTTAAACAAGCCTGTAAAATAACAAAAGCCCAAATAAACAATAAAAAGAACAACTCCTAAAAAAGCTCTAGCCTTATAATCCAATGGCGTAAAAATACTTATTGCCAAATAAGCAAGCACACCACTTAAAAAACCTAATATCCCTACTTTCTTATTATTCATAAATTTTCTCCTAGCTTATTAAATAATTCATCTGCATGTTTTGTATATAACTAGCTATTTAATCATTGATATTCTTAAAATGATCATGGAATTTACCACCCATTATCGAATCCTTATAGTAGATACTTGTAAATATCCAATAAAAGATAACACCAAGAGCTACTAATAAAGTTCCTGCAGTATATACATCAACTACTTTAAAAACCCACAACAAGATAATTCCAAGAATTAAAGCCACCAAACAGACAATACTGATAACTAATTTAGTTTTATTAGTATCTTTTTTTACTTCGCTCATATAGTTACCTCCTACAAGAAAATTATATCGTATTTAACCATATATATTACTTAAGAGCTATTTTTTATAATAAATATTAAGATAAGTATAATTCTAAAAAGTTGGAGGGTATATCTTTATAAATCTCCCAGGGTCTTTACCCGGGGTTTCTTATTCAAACGATGAAAATACTATTTAAAAAATTATCTTTATATATTTATTATCTTTAAAAAAGCCACTCCATAAAGAAGTGACTCGTTCAATTATTAATACTATTTAATGCTTAATTAGATGCCTTCGCCATCAGCTGGTTCATCATTAATAACAGCTGGCATTTCAAATAATTGAACACCATCCTTACCAACACTTAAAGCTGAAGATACTAACATATCTAAATCATTGATCATAGTTCTTGCCATAGAAATCTCACATAACATTGGAAGATTTGTACCAGCAATAACCTTAACCTTTGGATTACCAGCAGTAACAATAGCAGCAGTCTTGAAAGGTGAACCACCAGCTAAATCAGAGAAAACGATAATGCCATCACAAGCAGAAAGCTTTTCAACAGCAGCCTTTAAATCATTCTCTAACTTCTCAGTACCCTCACCATCGAAGTCAACAGCAACATAATCTTCTTGAGGACCAGCAATCAAATCAATTGAACTAGTTAAACCAGTAGCGAAATGACCATGTCCAGTAACGATTAAACCTATCATTATAAAATTCCCCCTTATTTAGAATATGGATAAATAGTTACACCCTTAACTACTCTATTTACTGTACCACTTGGACATGGTGTATCAGGCTTAACACCAGTCTTAATTGACTTGTAAACAGCAATAATTTGAGCTACGTTTACATATTCAAGACCCAAGAATACATTATTATATTCAGCAGCATTATCGAAAGAAATAAAGTAATCAGCTAATTCTCTAGCCTCAGCATCATCATGACTTGAAACAACTAAAATCTTATTGCCATTTCTTTCAGGAGCCATTTCCTTAACGATATCTAAATCATACTTTCTAGTATATGGATCATCAGATAAGTAAACTACTTCTAAAGAACCAGGACAAACAACTGACTTAGGACCATGTCTGAAGCCCATAGTTGTATCGAAAGTGGTCATAATCTTACCAGCGGTTAATTCACAAAGCTTTAAAGCAGACTCTTGAGAAACACCCTTTAAGCAATTTGAGCCAAGATAAACAATTCTTGAGAAATCAAATTCATCAACAATCTTCTTACAAACTTTGAAACCTTCTTCATGGAACTTAGCAGTCTTAGCAACAATATCCTTAACGATAGGCTCAACTTCATCTAACTTATCAAGCATGAAGCATAATACTGTAGCAAGATACATATTAGAATAAGAAGATGTCATTGCGAAAGATTGGTCATGAGTTTCAGGAGTTAAGTTAATAGCGTAGCAGTTATCCTTACCAACCGCAAACTTACTTAAAGCACCCTCATGGTTACAAGTAATGAATAAATGATGGATATTCTCACAAACAACATTTGCAGCCTCAACAGCAGCAACTGATTCTGGAGAATTACCAGATCTACCAAAAGAAATTAATAAAGTTGGCTTAGTTCTAGAAATATAATCCTCAGGACAAGCTACGATATCAGTAGTACCATAAGACTTAACCTTGAAGTTATTTAAAGGACTAAGGAATGGGAATGTTGAATTACCAACGAATTCACTTGTTCCAGCACCAGTTAAAATGATGTCATAATCTTCTTGACTAGTAACCTTGTTAATTAAAGCAGCAATTGCATCTTTTTCTGCCTTAACTTGATTAAAAGTCTTTAGCCATGTTTCAGGTTGTTGGTGGATTTCCTTAGAAGTCCAATAACTTCCAACTTCCTTCCATTGTTCTTCATTTCGATCAAAAATCATATAAAATTCCTTCTTTCTTCGAAATCATTTTAACAATTTATTTAATATTTAATATCCCATCAACAAAAAATACAAATAGAAAAATAAATAAGACAACAAAATGCCCATAATACCAAATAATTTCACTTATAATAGAGTCTAGGAGTAATTAAAAATATGAAAAATACAAAACAAAAAGAATTAGAAGGAATAAATATTTACCTAGACAAAAAAGGACAAAAAGTCTACCTAGACCCATTCACTAAAAAAGGCTACGTTATCACACCAGCCAAAGAAAAAACATTCCAAATGTTAAACAACATCCCACTATACGTAGCTCTAGTAGGTGTATTCTGCTACGTACTATTTGAGTTCCCATGGTGGGTATCATTAATAGCTATGGCCGGCAGTGCTGCCCTATTAACATATCGTTTCTACAAGTTCTTAGGAAACTGCACAACATATGCTGGTTTCAAGCCAGAAAAGAAACACCAGCCAACTTCATACAGTTCACCTGATTCTATTATCTATATGAAAATAGTACTATTCGCATTATTAGCTATTCTATTAGTAATCTCAGTAACTGCCTTTACGGTTGAAAACAATTCAATCTTCTTTGGCTCAATCGCAATCGCTATCGTATGCTTCGCAATTGCCATCAAATATTTAACAATCATAATCGGAAGAAAAACAAAATGATTAAAGCCATAATATTTGACTTAGACAACACTCTAATTGATAGACAAAGAGCCTTTAAAGAAATGCTAGATCGTAAGTTTCATCAACTATTTGAAGATGAGACACTAATTCAAGAAATGATTAAAGACATCATTGAATGGGATAACAATGGAACTGTTGAAAGAATAGTAGTCTTTAAAAAATGGGCAGAAAAATATAACGTAACTAAAATTTCAGCCGAACAGCTAGATAAAGAATGGTCAGATGAATCAGGTAGTGTTGCCTTCTTATATGATGATGTAAGAGAAACGTTAACAGAGCTTAAAAAGAAATATAAAATTGCTGTCTTATCAAACGGCAACAAAACATCACAAAGAAGAAAACTAAGCACAATCGACATCTATGATTTATTAGACTATTCACTTATTTCTGGAGAATTCACATGTCGAAAACCAGATAAAGAAATATTTGAATACACAGCTAAACAATTAGGCTTAGAAACAAACGAATGTGTCTATGTTGGAGATAATTATAAGATTGACGTTCTTGGATCTAAAAATGCAGGAATGTTACCAGTCTTTGTCTCAAGAAATAACGAAGATCATGAAGATGTACTAACAATAAAAGCAATCAAGGATTTACGGCTAACCAAACTTCTTAGGGGAAAGCCAAACTCTCTAGGGGATAACTTAGGGGAGAAATAGTAAAAATAGGTGTCATCTAAACTCATTTTAGGGGACACCTTTTTATATACAGTCGTAACTAATATTGATATTTAATTAT
>JALFIR010000024.1:0-10294 GCA_022776215.1 Solobacterium sp.
TGTCGCGGTTAAGCGATTTTGTCACTTCTTGATTAAGGGAAAATGTCACCTTTAGTTAATAGCTGATTGTATTTCATTATGTATTCATCTATGTATATTTTTATGTATCTCTTGTATTGTAAAAACAGGAGGTATTTTTAATATGGCTAAAGATAAAAGCCTAGCACTAAAGCTATTGATTGATAAACAATCAAATCATCTTATTACTTATGAATTTATTTCATCTAAAACTGGTTATTCTAAAAGGCAATTGATACGTCTATCTTCTTTGCTTAACAAAAAGGACTCGTCTTCTCTTTTACAACACGGCAATGTTGGTAAAGAACCTGTTAATAAAGCATCTGACTTGGAAATTGATTTCTTTATTAACATGAAGAACAAGTACCCTAAAATCACGATATCACAATTTAGAGATATTTTCATTGAAGATGTCTTATTAAATCCTGAAATGGCAGCTATAGTTGAATCATGTAACTTACAAAATAGAAGTAAAACATGGTTTCGTAATTTGTTTAAATCTCAAAATTGGAAATCACCAGAATCAAGAAAACCTTTAAGAAGAGATGGTAGAGCTGCTCATCCATTGCGTGCACCATCACCTCAGAAAGGTCAAATGATACAAATTGATGGCACTCCATATGATTGGTTTGGAAATGGTGAAATGTGGACTCTGCATCTAGCGGTAGATGATGCGACAAGTGAAGTTCTTGCAGGCTATTTCATGCCTACAGAAAGACAAATAGGATACTGTTACACTATGAAATTAATACTAGAAAAGTATGGCATTCCTATGAGTTTATATTCAGATAAGCATTCAATATTTAAATCAGTAAAAGAAGATTCTATTACTCAATTTGGAATGATGATGGAAGAACTAGGCATTGAACTTATATACGCAAACTCAGCGCAAGCTAAAGGACGCGTAGAAAGATATAACGGTACTGTGCAAAGAAGATTACCCAATGATATAGTACGCTTTGGAATTAAAGATTATGATCAATTAAATGAATGGTTTAATACATTCTATATATCATACATCAACAAGAAATTCGCATTTGTACCACTAGATCCCAATGATGCGTTTGTTCCTATAGGTAATACAGACTTATCTCAAATATTTACCATTAAACAAGATAGAACAATTAAAGAAGATATGTTTAGTCTTAACAATGGTTACTACTGTTTAATAGATGAGAAAGAGAAAAGAGTCCATATCATTAATGGTACAATCATTACTGTATGTATGGATGTGTTTACCGGAGTTTTAACTGTAAGACGTTATGGAAAGGTTTATAACACACTACTGGTAAGTAGTAGAAAAAGATCACCAGCAAATATCGCTAATAATCAAAAAGAATTACAAGAGTTCTTAAATTCAATGAAAAAGTAAAATAAATCACCTATTGTGATAAATATAAATTCATTCACAATAGGTGACATTTTCGCTAAACCTTAACAGCCTTAGCAGACGTAGATGCAGGAAAAACAACCCTTGCAGAGGGTCTTTTATATAAAAGTGGCATGATTAGAAAGAAAGGAAGAGTAGATCACAAGGACACCTTCCTTGATTTTGACAAAATCGAAAAAGAAAAAGGCATCACCATTTTTAATAAAGAAGCCTTCTTTAAATACGATAATCAAGACTTTATTTATGTAGATACCCCAGGACATAAGGACTTTAAAACTGAACAACAACGTGCCCTTAAAATCCTTGACTACGCCATCCTTGTAGTATCTGCCATAGAACAAAATCTTACTAACACTAAGATTATTTATGAAGAACTTAAAAGAAACAAAATCAAAACTTTTATCTTTCTTAATAAAATGGACATCGCCAAGGAAGATGATGATACTATCTTAAACAGATTAAAATCAGGCATCAGCCCTAATATCTTAGAAGTAAGTGATTTAGAAGAACTATTATCAACAGGCTTAATCACCAACCTAAACCAAGAACTGATAGATCATAATATCATTCCCTTAGTTAAAGGATCTGCCCTAAAGGATATAAACATCGATTTCCTTTTAAGCACAATCAAAAACTACACTACACCAAACACCAACAACAACAATCTAAACGCCTACATCTATCGTTATGATGAAAACGGCAATGCGATTGTTAAAGTTTTAAGTGGTACTCTATTAAACAAGACTCAATTTGATAAAGACAACAAAATCAACGAGATGTACCAAATTAGTGGCAATAACTACACACCTATTCAAACAGCTAATCAAAACGATATTGTTGCCATCAAAGGCCTTAAATATGATGTAGGTACTTATCTTCCTTCTTTAGAAAAAGAAGTATACACCACACCCTTAAACAATAAGGTAATTGAATCAAAACTTAGTAGCTTTGACTTATTTAATAAGATTAAACAAATCAATAAACAACTACCAGAACTAAATATTCAACTAGTCGATGATAAAGTCACCATCTACATTAGTAGTCCTTTAGTAGAAGAAATCTTTATTAAACTATTAAAAGATAGATTCAAATATCGATGCCTCTATTGCGTACTATGCGGAGGAACCCGAATTCATTCTCAATGAGGAACTCCCTTTAGAAGAAGAAAAACCAAATGTTCCATACACTTACGAAAGACAAACCATTTCTAATGAAGAATTAAACCGTGTATTTAATAACACTTATAAACAAAAGACTAGGATCTATACCAAGAAAGAAGAGAAAAAAGAGGAAAAGAAAGAAATAGTCTATAAAGAGATTATCTATATTGTTGATGGTTATAACCTTCTACATACTCTAAAGGAATATAGAGAAGAAGATTTCCAAATCTTAAGAGACAAGGTAGTCGACATGGTCTGTGACTTTGGTGGCTACGTAAATGCTCAATGCGTTCTTGTCTTTGATGCTTACAAGACAGAAGAAAAAAGAGCTAGAACCATAAATCATGACAACATCACTATTGTCTATACTAAGAATAAACAAACTGCTGATGAATATATTGAAATCAAAACTAAAGAGCTAACTAAAGATTATAAGGTAATTGTCGTTACTAGTGACTATCTTGAACAATTAAGAGTCTTCGCTAATGGTGCCAATAGAATGTCATCTAGAGAATTTATTGAAAGATATGAACTATTTAAAAAAGACTACAAAATTGAGCATAAACCTAATCGTCCTTTATTAGAATTAAGAGAATTATTAGAAAAATTTGATTTTGATTAAAAAAAGCATAGAATTGTTGTAAAGGGAGGACATTTCTTATGAAAATTAACACTGTTGTTCAATTTGATGAAAAAGATGTAAACATTACTGATCTTGATGCTGAAATCAAAGCTGTACTTAAAGATAATAAAATCACTTTAAAAAGCGTTGAGGGAGTAGATGTATATGTTAAGCCAGAAGCTAAATACTTAGTAGTTAAGGTTAATGGTGAAACTAAAGAATACGTTCTTAAATAGTCAACATGATTAAAAAGCACCGCGAGGTGCTTTTATTTATTTTTTTATATAGTTCAATACATTTTCTACATTTAGACCGTATTTTTCTTTGATATCCTTACTAGGACCAGATTCAGTAAATACATCATTTACGCCAACTCTATATAGTTTACCATGATGATCTAATGAAGAAATTGTCTCAGCAACCAGTGAACCTAATCCGCCAAGTACTGAATGATTTTCTACTGTAACTATTTTGCCAACAGATTGCGCTAAAGATAATATTGTTTCTGTATCAAATGGTTTGATAGAGAAAACATTCACCAATTTTCCTTTTAGTCCTTGCTTAGTTGCTTCTTCAAAAGATCTAAACGCCAAATCCGCGCTTGTCCCTTCATAAACTAAAGCAAAATCATCACCTAAATCCTTAACTATAGTTGATTTACCAAAAGCAAGCTCTCCTGTTGCAGGAAGGTTAGGCACGCTATCTCTTACACAACGGATATAAACAGGTCCATCATATTCTAAAGCTAGGTTAATCGCAGCCCTTAATTCATCAGGATTTGACGGAACCAACACTCTTAAATTTGGCAGTACACGCATCAAAGCAATATCTTCATTAGCGTGGTGTGTGGCTCCGTCATACCCACCATCCATACCTGGATGGGTTGCGATTAATTTAACATTTTCTTTTGCATAACAAATTTGTCTTAATTGAGTCCAAGCAGTTCCAGACACGAACATTGCAAAGTTCACATAGAAAGGGACTTTACCCTCCCTAGCAATACCGGCAGCAATAGACATAGCATTTTGTTCAGCAATACCAGTTTCAACAAAGTGTTCCTTATGCAAAGTTTCAAATTTATTTGTAGTAGTTGATTTGGCTAAGTCACTATCAATTACATAAATATCATCTCTAGTTGAAGCAACTTCATTCAACATGTCACCAATTAATTCTCTTAATGTGATTGTATTGTATGTCATTATAATGCCTCCTCAATACGATTTAAATCTTCCATAGCAATTTTGTATTCTTCATCAGTCAAACCGCTTGAATGCCATTTACCAACATTTTCCATAAATGAAACACCCTTGCCCTTAACCGTATTTGCCACTATAGCAATAGGTTTATCCGTTACCTGCTTAACTTCATCTAAAACCCTAACAATTTCTTCCATATTATTCCCATCAATTTCAATAGTATGCAAATTGAAAGCTTTCATCTTTTCTACTAATGGTTCAAGGTTGATTATTTCATTAGTAGGATGAGTAGAAGACAATTTGTTGTAGTCAATAATGAAAATTAAATTATTTAATTTATTATGTGCAGCCATCATGATAGCTTCCCACATTTGTCCCTCATCCATTTCGCCATCTCCAGCAATCGCATAAACACGATGATCCTTATCATATTGTTTTTTTACAATTGCCATTCCAACAGCCATTGAAAAACCTTGTCCTAATAAACCCGTAGTAGCATCAAGCTCGGGTATATCTAGAGTATATGGATGTCCTTGAAGTCTTGAATTTAATCTTCTAAAAGTGTTTAATTCGCTTTCTTCTAAAATGCCTTTTTGAACCAACTCCGCATATAAAGCGGGGCAAGCATGTCCTTTTGAAAGAACAATTCTGCTTCTATTTGGAGATGAATAATCAATATCCAATTCTGATATAGCAGTAACCAAATCGATAACAGATAACGCACCACCAACATGCCCTACTTTTGCACGATAAACCATATCAACAATTCTTTTACGATTGTTATTAGCAATTTTCTTTAATTCTTTTACTTCCATATATAATCCTTTCAATTAAGATGCCTGGTATAACACCAGGCATCCTTAAACTATTACCATTTACCTAGTAACTTACCAATAACATTGAATACAATACCAATTAGGTTAAAGTCGGTTTCTGGGAAACTAGTTCCTGATAAGCCAACACTTTGCATGATTGGATAAATCAACGCTGGTCCTACAGAAATTAAGATGCCTGTAACAAATGCACCTAGAACACAGCCTTTCCACCCACCACGTGCATTACCAAATACACCGGCTGTTGCACCAATAAAGAAGAATGGAATTGCAACCGGAATCATAACAGTAGTTCCTAATGCAGCCATGATAAACATGCAAATTAAACCAGCAGCATAAGCTGAGATGAAACCTAATACAGTAGCAGTTGGAGCATATGGGAATACAACCGGACAATCCAATGCTGGTTTAGCTCCAGGGATAAACTTTTCAGAAATACCAACGAATGCTGGAACGATTTCACCCAAGAATAGACGAACACCAGTGATGATTACGTATAAACCACCAGTGAATGTTAATGTTTGCATTAATGGATAAATCAACCAATGAACACCACCAGAAACACTTTCAACTACAGTTTGACCACATACGATAGCAGCAACATAGTAGAAGATACCTACTGATAATGATACTGAAACGATATAATCCTTAAACATTGATAGCCAACCAGGAAGCTTAATGTTTTCAGTACTATCCTTAGGATCGCCAACTTTAGAACCTAGCCAACCTGATAAAGCATAAGCTAATGTGCAATAGTGACCAATTGCGATTTCGTCAGAACCTGTAACTGCATTCATAGATTTTTGTGCAATTGCAGGATAAATAGCGGCAGCAAAGCCATGAATGATTGAACCAATTGCGATAGCAGCAACATCACTTAAACCTAAAGCCTTTAATAGAATAGCTAATAAAGCACTTAAGAATAAGCTGTGTCCACCTGTTAAGAAAATGTACTTAAACTTAGTGAATCTAGCGATAATTAAGTTACAAACGAAACCGAATACCATGATTAATGCGATAACCATTGGGAAAGCAGTTTGTGCTTGTGCGGTAATAGCTTCAGAAATAGGTGTAACACCTTCTAATCCAAAAGCTGTTGAAAATAAGTATTGGAAACCATTTAATGCAGTTTGTGCAGCACCTGAACCAATACCGAAAATTAAGAAACCTACGATAGTTTTGATTGTTCCTGAAATAACCTTATCAGCAGGTTTGTGTTGAATTAATAGGCCTACTAATGCCATTAAACCAATCAATAATGCAGCCTGACCTAATACGTCATAGACTATGAATTGTAAAAAAGCCATAATTTACTCCCCTCTCTTATTATTGTTTTTGACTTTCAAAATACTTGTTTAGTTCTCTTTCCAGATAATCAACATCCATGATGTCTTTAACACCGATGACATAAGCAGAAGAATCTTTAAATTCATCAATTAAATCTTCCATGGTGATGATAATATCAACATTTTGTTGACCAGCAAATCCGCTAAACGCATCATGTGTAACATCCAATGGATATTTGTTTTTATCAATCAATTTATCAACCTTGATTTTCAGCATCATAGAACTACCCATTCCTGTACGACACATGATTAACGCTTTTTTGGTGTCCATCTTACTTACCTCCTTTCTTTATTTCATTTGTAGCTATAAAAGCTAAAATTTTTTCAATTGTAGTATCATGTCTTAAAATATTAAGAAACTCTTCATCTCCCAAAAATTCCGACAAATCTTGTAAAGCTCCAAGATGCGAAGTTGAATCAGTTGTAGCAAGCATAAACACAGTATCAACAGGATCGTTGTTCTTATTTCCGAAATTTACAGGATTCTTCAAAGTAATTAATGACATGGCTGTTCTATTAACCCCAACCTTGTTTGTAGCATGTGGCAAGGCGATGCCTTTAGTAATCACTATGTATGGCCCTAATTCTTTCACATTCTCGATTGCACCATCAATGTATTCTTCTGTAATAGAACCGTCGTTAATCAATAGCTGTCCTGCCTTTCTAACTGCGTCTTGCCAATCATCAACTTCAAGACCCAAAGCTATTGTTTCCTTCCTTATTAAGTCGCTTAGCATATAATTTTCTTCTCCCTTTTCATTTAGTAATAATGTTTTAATTTTCTCTATAAGTATTTCTTCATCTTTATTAGATGGATATTTATTTAACAAATCCTTGAGCATGACAGCAGTTTTAGACATCTTTGTACTTTTAATATCTAATTTTCCAACCAGATCCAGTCTATTGATAAAGTGTTTTATATCTATAATGTCTTTTTCCTTTAAAATAGGACTAACTACCACACTAGGTATCCTTGACTTTAACGGCACTGTTGAAATAATTAAATCTACATCATTTAAGTACTTTTCATCTTTTAGTTGATGTTTAGCTAACTTATCAACTATTTCAAAATTAAAGTTTTCCTTTAACCCCAAGCTGAGTAACTCAGCTGTTCCAATTCCAGTTGCACAAACAACCAAAACCCTTAAAGGTTTAATTTGTTTGATGTCTCTTTTTATCGCCGTGCAAAAATGCAACATTACATAAGCGATTTCATCATCACTAGGTATAATCACATCAGGTTCATTAACATCAATAATTACAGCCTTAACTATTTCGAATAAATCTTTGTAATTATTCTTTAATTCATCTTTTAAAGGATTATCCAGCGAAATATTGTTCCTATTTCGATACTCACAAGCACACAAGTGTTGAAATAAACTATTAAATAAATGCTTATCATTGGACAAATCGACATTTAACAACAAGCCAACATTATTAATCAGTCTTAAACAATAGTACTCAAGGAAGTTATCTCCACGTTTTTCTTGAGCAACTATAACCCCCGATTTAGCCGCTGTATGAACAGCAATATAATAAATTTCATTTTCACCTAGTGATATGTTAAATTCCTCATTTATCATTTCCACCAAAGTACTTGCAATTTTGTACTGTAATGAATCGATATTCTCCAATTCTTCGCTAGGCAACTCTTCATCATTGTTGCCAGCCTTAAATCTTTCGATTGATAACGCAATATGCACAATCAACGCTTCATAAGCAACATCCGTTAACGATACATTAAATATCTCATCAACTTCATTTACAATGGCTTGAATTTTATTTATCTCATCCAAATCAAACCATTGGCCATATATTGACATATCTAGATTGACTTTTTGATTAAGATAAGCAAATTCCTTAATAATACTAGCTAAGTATTTTCTACGATTCTTCTCATCTTCATCTATACCGATACCCTTTCCTCTAGCGGACACAAAATTAATACCATTCTTATCACAGTATTCTTTAATAGAAACGATATCGCTATTAATGGTTCCTCTAGAAACAAAATATTTATCAGCTAAATCTTGAATTGTTAGATATCCATCAGACCAACATAAATCAGACAATATTAACAATATCCTCTCTTCATTTGAGATACGGTCAGAATAGAAATCATGGTAATTAATTTCTACTAAATCTTCCAATTTAATATCTTTAAGCATATTAATAGTGATGATTTTGTTCTTTACTTCAATAGTTGCTTTGACATTCTTGTTTTTAAGATAATCATCTATTTGAACAATATCGTTTCTTATTGTTCTAGCATTAACATTAAATGTCTCCGCCAACTTATCTAAGTTGAATTTTCCATCTTTTATTAGGATACTTAACTCATATTTTTGACGTATATTCATATCTCTTACCTACTTTAATTATCTCTTCTTTCTTTCTCCGAACAAGCTCATTGTATTTCACGTTTTTTGTGAAATTTTTTGAACTTAGATTGTACAAAAAGTTTTATCACCAATCGTTTTTATTGTTAATAGTAAAGCAAAATACTACTTGGCTATGTCCTTAGTAGATAGGTATTTCAACCTATTGGGAATGTCTTACTTCCATGTCTTTTGTATATAGTGATACTAGTATCTTTTATACCTAGACATATAAAATAAAACAGATAGTATTATCTAGTGATAACACTAACTATAAGCACGACTGCCTGTCGTACGTAAAAGGGCATGTGATCATGCCCTTCAACATTGATAAGTACTGTTATAGTCAATCTAATTCCAAAATCAAACCTGTTCCGGCTTCTAAACTATGTGTTGCATTCCATAAAGCTTTTTTGCAATGAAGATCTGTATCGTGACATATATAAAACTGCTTAATTTTTTGCTTTTTTACATATGATACTGTTTGATCTAATTGGCTTTGCGGAACCTCGTCAATCCTTAAATGCGATCCTCCTAGATATGTGTTAATTGTATTGCAACCTGTTATCTTTTTTGCGTACTCCATAATATTGCATATACCATAATGAGCACACGCAGCAATGATGCTGACTTCTTTTCCGTTTTTATGTCTATAACACAATTGAGTGTCCTCGTCGACACAATCGGCAACCCACATTCCGTCAATCAGCTTTTTAGCTCTTTGTGGATGAATATGTTCATAATCGTTCGTTCTTTCGCATATCCCCATAAAACAAAGATTGTCCGTTATCCAAAAAGGATCATTATGGATCTCTACATCAAAGAACTTTGATAAATCATCTAAAGTTAAATCTAATCCAGAGTTATGATTCTTTTTAAAATTCCATCTTTTTGTGAAAATTCCCTCGTCCGCAATTAACAACTTCGGCCTTTTAAACATAGCATTATCACGATAATACTGCATAAGATATTTTAATCCGCCAGTATGATCTCGATGGCAGTGCGATAAAACGACATAATCAACCGTTCTGAGATCAATATTCATCTTTACCGCATTTTTGATGAAATTATCAGAAAATCCGCAATCATAAAGTACCTTCGTTTGTTCATCTTCGATCCATGCCGAAAATCCATGTTCGGCATTTAAATATACACAAAACAAACTATTATTTTCAACTAATAAAGTTACTTTCATAATGCAAATAATCTTACCTGAAGTAAAAAGTTAAGTTCCACTTTAAGATAGGCAAAATTGAATTAAGTCTTTTAGGAAGTTCAAGTTGCATTTACTCTTTGATTTAAGTGACAATAATCTTACAAGAACATCTTTTGTCATTTAAAGAAAGGAGAA
>JALFIR010000034.1:0-6903 GCA_022776215.1 Solobacterium sp.
TGAAAAGGGTAGAGTTGGTGAAGTATATAACTTAGGTGGGCATAATGAAAAGGCTAATATTGAAATCGTTAAGATTATCTTAGATAAACTAAATAAACCAGAAAGCTTAATCACTTATGTTGCCGATAGACATGGTCATGATCAAAGATATGCCATCGATCCTCAAAAGGCAATGGATGAATTAGGTTGGAGACCAACTACCATGTTTAAAGACGGTATTGTCTTAACTATTGATTGGTATATGTCAGATGAAGGAAGAAAATGGACTAAGGAGTGTACATCTGGTGAATACCTAAAATGGATTGAAAAGAATTATACAGAAAGAAAATAAATATGAAAGTATTTGTAACAGGCGTCAATGGCCAACTTGGCCATGATGTCATGAATGAACTATATAAAAGAGGATATGAAGCAACAGGCTCTGATATCGCTGATACTTATGTAGGTATCAATGACTTCAGTCCTGTTACTACTATGCCTTATGTTAAATTGGATATTACCGATACAGATGAAGTTAATAAAGTTATTTCTAACTATGACGCAGTTATCCACTGTGCAGCATGGACGGCGGTAGACATGGCAGAAGATGATGATAAGATAGAACTTGTCAGAAATGTTAATGCCCATGGTACAGAAAACATCGCCAAGGCATGTAAAAACATAGATGCTAAGATGATTTATATCTCTACTGACTATGTCTTTGATGGACAAGGAACTACTCCTTGGTCACCTGATTGTAATGATTATAAGCCACTTAATGTCTATGGTCAAACAAAACTAGAAGGGGAACTTGCAGTTAGTAGTATCTTAGATAAATATTTCATTGTACGTATCGCATGGGTATTTGGCTTAAATGGTAAAAACTTCATTAAGACAATGATTAATGTTGGCAAAAGCCATGATGAAGTAAGAGTAGTGAATGATCAAATTGGTACTCCTACTTATACATTAGACTTATCAAGACTTCTTGTAGATATGATCGAAACAGAAAAATATGGCTACTACCATGTGACTAATGAAGGCGGCTATATTTCTTGGTATGACTTTACTAAAGAAATCTATAAACAATATGGATTAGATACTAAAGTAATTCCTGTTACTACTGAAGAATATGGTTTATCTAAAGCTAAAAGACCATTTAACAGTAGATTAGATAAATCAAAATTAATAGAAAATGGTTTTAAACCATTACCAACATGGCAAGATGCACTAAGAAGATATCTTGAGGAAGCAAACTTATAAGGTGACTCGTTCACCTTTTATTAATGACTTTAAAAAAATAAATAAAAGTGAGACAATAGTCTACATTATGAAAAAAGAAAAGATTATTATTACAGCATTACTTGTTGTATTTACTGTTACATTACTAATACAATTAGCCTTACTAAATGTATTGGCTACTAAATATCTATTGTTGATTATTGTGTTTATTGTCTTATTAGATGTGTTTTTAATCCTTTTAAACAAGAAAACAATTGGAAAGGTATTAACAATTCTAATAATACTTTTATCTTTATTTGGTAATTATTACTTATTAAAGACAGACGGTGCTTTAAATAAGATTACAAGAAATGCTCATGAAACTAAGAGTACTATTAGCATAATAAGCTTAAAGGACAATGACTTTGATGATCTTAACAATATTACAATAGGCTACTTTAGAACTGACTTAGAAGAATATAAAACAAATAGGTATAACAGCTTAAGTGAACTATTGGATGCTTTATATAGTGGTGAAGTTGATGCCATCATTATTAATGAAGCATATAGAGATCAAGTAAAAGACATCAAAGAAGACTTTGATAAGGATACTAAGGTTATCTACCAAACAAGCATGGTAATTGAAAATACTGATAAGGCCAATAAGGTAGAAAACATTACTAATAAATCATTCAATGTCTTAATATCAGGTTCTGATACAAGAGGTGGCTTTGATGAATACGGTAGAAGTGATGTGATTATGGTAGCTACTGTTAACCCTAATACTCATACTATTCTTTTAACTTCTATTCCAAGAGACTATTATGTAACTACAATTTGTGATGAAAACGATAGATGCATGTATGGTGAATTAGACAAGATAACACACACTGGCATTCATGGTACCAACACTACTAAGCGTACAGTAGAAAACTTATTAGGAATTAAAATCAACTATACATTTAAAGTAGGCTTTGACACAGTGACTGACTTAGTTGATGCGATAGGTGGGGTTGATGTTTATGTAGAACCAGGCTATGCCCTAACAAGGCCTGAATTTAGTGTAAAAGAAGGTCTTAATCACTTAAATGGTAAACAAGCTCTAGCTTATTCTAGAGAGCGCTATGCTTATAGTGAGGGCGATAGACAACGTACAAGAAATCAACAACAAGTACTAATGGGCATTATAGATAAGTTAACAAGTCCTAGCATTATCACAAACTATGCAGCTATTATTGATGCTATGGCTGATACTTTCTCTACTACAATGTCTAATGAAGAGATTACAAGCCTTATTAAATATCAATTAGATAAAAATCCTAAATGGACTATTGAACAATATATGGTAGATGGAAGTGGTTCTACACAAATGTGTGCAGAACTAGGTGATGCTGCTTATGTTATGATACCTAATCAAGATACAGTTAGAACTGCTAGTGAAAGAATAGAAGAGTTATTAAAATAAATATCATATAATTTTATAGTGATAAGGGGTGTTTATATGAACAAAATAGACTTAAAAGGAAAGACAATACTTATAACAGGTGCTGCAGGCTTTATTGGTAGTAACCTAGTAAAAGAATTATTCAATACTGTAGATGATATAAAGATCATTGGTATTGATAATATGAACGATTATTATGATGTATCTATAAAAGAATATAGATTAGAAGAGATTAATAAATTAAATAAGAACTTTATCTTTATAAAAGGTGATATCTCAGATAAAGATACTATTGATAACTTATTCAATGAATATAAGCCAAGAGTAGTAGTAAACCTAGCAGCACAAGCAGGAGTAAGATATAGTATTACTAATCCTGATGCTTATATCAAATCTAATCTAATAGGCTTCTATAATATCTTAGAAGCTTGTAGACACAATGAAGTAGAACACTTAGTATATGCATCATCATCTTCTGTATATGGTTCTAACAAGAAAGTACCATATAGCACAGATGATAAAGTAGATAATCCAGTATCACTATATGCAGCTACTAAAAAGAGTAATGAACTAATGGCTCATGCTTATAGTAAACTATATAATATTCCATCAACTGGACTACGTTTCTTTACAGTATATGGACCAGCAGGAAGACCTGATATGGCCTA
Source organism: Solobacterium sp. (assembly GCA_022776215.1). Taxonomy (GTDB): domain Bacteria; phylum Bacillota_I; class Bacilli_A; order Erysipelotrichales; family Erysipelotrichaceae; genus Colivicinus. The sequence continues at coordinate 3,313 of JALFIR010000034.1, forward strand.
CTTTGGCTTTACTAATAAGTTGTTAAAGGGAGAGACAATAGAGATCTTTAACTATGGTAACTGTAAAAGAGACTTCACATATATTGACGATATAGTAGAAGGAGTAAAAAGAGTCATGAAAGGTGCTCCTGATAAAAAACTAGGTGAAGATGGTTTACCTATTCCTCCATATGCAGTTTATAACATAGGTAATCAAAACCCTGAAAACTTATTAGACTTTGTAGATATTTTGCAACAAGAACTAATAGATGCAGGTGTCTTACCTAAAGACTATGATTTTGAAGCACATAAGAAACTAGTTCCAATGCAAGCAGGTGATGTACCTATTACTTATGCTGATACAACACCACTTGAAAAGGACTTTGGCTTTAAACCTAGTACACCACTAAGAACAGGTCTTAGAAACTTTGCGAAATGGTATAAGGAGTTTTATAAGGTATGAAAGTAAAATTACAAGATGTTTTAATGGCTTTAGAAGATGCTGATAATGATGAAATAAGATATTCTTATTGTGTTAATAAAGAGAAGATTGTCTATTTCTCTGATTGCCTTTATAACGAAGATGAATATGATGAAGATGATGACTATATCGATTTACCTGATAGTTATCATATTAATGAAAATCGGATGATGGAAAACTTTGTCTATTCTTTGCCTAAAGGAAAGAACCAAACTATCTTATATAATGCCATACAAGGTAGGGGTGCCTTTAGAAGATTCAAGGACAAACTATATGAAATTGGTATGGCAAATGTTTGGTATAAGTACCGTGATCAACAATATAAAGAGATTGCGCTTGAGTGGTGTGAAGAAAATAATATCGAAGTAATAGAATGATTCCTAAGCTAGTCTTGGGAATTTTTTATCTTTGAAACGAAATTCCCAAATCTATATTTAATTAAAATATTAAGATTAATATAATAATGTTAGGAAAAGAAGGGAGATTAATTATGCCAAAAGTAAGCGTGGATATCAATCCTAGTGTCATCAGTTGGGCTCTAAGTCAAAGTGACATTAGTCAATTGGGGAACAAATTAATGGACAACATCACAAAGTGGCTTAACGGTACTAAGTCTCCTACTTTTAACCAAATAGAGGATTTTAGTAAAAAGAGTAATATACCTCTAGGATATTTCTTTTTAGATACACCACCTGAAGAAAAGATAGGACTGTTGGATTTTCGAACAATCGATAATTTAAAGCATTTAAATCCAAGTAGAAATCTTATTGATACTATTTACGAAATGGAAAGAATTCAAGATTGGATGAGAGAATATCGCATTGATAGTGGTTTTGATGAATTACCTTTAGTTGGTAGCCTTAGTAAATACGAAAGTGTAGATGCGATTGCTAATAAAATACGATTAGATTTAGACTTATCAATAAATTGGTACAGCAACTGCAAAGACGCTAGAGAGAGTTTTACTTTTATTAGAAAAAGATTAGAAGAATGCGGCATCATTGTAATGATGAACGGCATTGTAGGTAAAAATACTCATCGTATATTAGATGTTGAAGAGTTTAGAGCTTTTACAATGATAAATGCTTATGCGCCTTTGATTTTCATAAATGGTGCTGATTCTCAAGGAGCTAGGTTGTTTTCTCTATTTCATGAAATAGTTCATATTTGGCTTGGGGAAAATGATTTTTATAATGCGAATAGCGTAGATGATAAATCTTTAAAAAGAACTGAAATTATTTGCAATGCGGTTGCCAATGAATTAATTGTTCCTAAAAAAGAGTTTTTAGTTATGTGGGATTTAGATAAAGGACATGGTAATGTTTTTAACAAAATTTTAAATCTTTCGATTGATTTTAGATGTAGTCAAATGGTAATTGCTAGAAAGGCTTTAGATAATAATAAAATTGATCTAGATGTTTATAATCAAATTAAAAATGATTCTATTGATTATTTCGCTAAGCGTAAGGAAAACAAAACAAGTGGCGGTAACTATTATAATACTATGGGCACTAGGCTTGATGGATGCTTAGTTAGGGCTTTATGCGAAAGTATTTTAACTGGTAGAACCACTTATACAGAAGCTTATAGATTAACTAACACCAACGCAAAGACTTTTAACGAAATTGCTAATAGGCTTGGGGGTGTTTTGTAGTGGAAAACCAAGAAATTTTTCTTTTGGATGCTAACTCGTTTATTACTCCTTATAAGCAGTATTATGCCTTTGATCTAATTGTTCCTTATTGGGACGAAATAATTAAATATATTAATAAGGGCCGTATTGTTGTTTTAGATATGGTTAAAAATGAGATAATGTCCGGGAAAGATGAACTATCAAAATGGTTAAAAAATATAGATTCTCTAAATACAATTCCACACAAAGAAATAAATACAGTTTTAAAATATCAAGAAGTCATTCAATATGTTAAAAACTCAAAATTATATAAGGAATCAGCTTTTTTAGAATGGTCAAGAGAAGAAGTTGCTGATCCTTGGATTATTTCTTCTGCTGCTATTAACAACTACACTATAGTAACTCTAGAAGTATCTTCTGGAAGTTTAAGTGATAAAAATCCTAATAAAAGAGCCAAGATACCAGATGTTGCTAAAGCGTTTGGCGTTGATACTATCAATCTTTTTGAGATGATGAGAAGATTGGGGATTAAGATAGAATAAGTATTATTCGCTAAGTTGATATCTTTATTAAAATGGAATATTAAAAATGAATGATTTAAGTGAAAAACATATTTTGATGATACTGTTAATACTAAAGCTAAATTAAGTGATATTTCTCGTCAATTAGTGTATGAATATTTAAAATGTGTTAATAGTCCTTTGCTTAATGAAAATATAGAATATAAAGAATTATTAAAAAGATTAAAGGTTGTCGATAAGGATTATAGACCACTTAATATTGGACTATTAATGTTTAATCTTAGCCCAGATAAATTCTTTCCATCCTGCTTTATAAAAATAATACTAGGAAAAGGAAAAGTAGAAAGAATTTTTACTGGCCAATTGGACTGGCAACTATCATGCACTTTAAATTATGTTGAAAACATGGCGATTGCAGAAAAGATTTTTAAAATACCTGATCAAGCTGAAACTATTAGAATTAAAAGCTGCATTTTCTGTGCTATAAAAGTATTTATAATAAATACCTTCTATCATAAAGATTACAAGGCAAATGTGCCTATTATAATTAAAATTGATGAAGATAAAATTAGTATAAGTAATCCTATTGGTAACAACAAAAGAGTAGGTAATTTTTTAAAAGAACTTGATTTCGTAAAGGAGGAAAAGAATGGTATAGCTAATGTCTTGAAAGTGATTGAGAAAAACAATTATCCTTTACCCACATTTACTATTGATCAAGATGCGGACATTTTCGTTGTAGAAATTCCAATACATCCAGTTTTTATTAATGACTAATAAATAAAAAACGTATCTTGCGTTAATAAATTCTAAAAATGACTATAAAATTATATTTAAAAAACATACCATTAAAGCAAATCGCGGATGAATAGATAAAATTAACCAAAAACAAATATAATAATAGAGCCAGACTAAGAAAGGATGTTTTTAAGCAGTAACTCAGTCCTTTCGGTCTTGGTCTGGCGACTATAACTAGC
>JALFIR010000059.1:0-19502 GCA_022776215.1 Solobacterium sp.
AACTATACAGCCTATAAAAGGAGATTTTGATTATTATCAATAAAACATAGCCAATTTTAACCGAAATCAATAACCAATTGAAGCGAAACTAATCGCCATCAGTTAGCGAAAAGGATGGCCAGTTGGGGCGAAATCTACAATCAACGCTTTATATTTCTTATTATTTATCATATGATGTTCTCCTTATAAGCACATTATATAGAAAAAAAACACACTAGCAACATTAAAAAACCACTTCTATAAACATAAAAGTGGTTCGTTTCTATAATATACATCAACTTGATAGTTTAGAGTACCAGTTAATCTTCTTGTTCTTTAACCTTACTAAGCAATGAATTCAAACCATCCTTATCATAAGCACCAGACACATAACCAAGTATCTTATTCTCTTTACCTGCTACAAACATAGTAGGATATCCAGATGGTCTAAATAAACTATATAAAGTATCATCATTATCAATAATTACTTGTAACTCGATACCCTGTTCCTTAATAAACTCTTTAATTTGTTCCTCGCTTGCACTAGAAGTATTAGAAGACATTACATAGAAAGCCTTCACATCATCATTCTCTTTCGCAAAAGCTTGGTAATCAGGAATCTCCTTTATACAATAATGACACCATGTCGCAATAAAATTTAATGTAACATAATTATCCTTATAATCACTAAAGTTAATCACATTACCATCTTGATCAAGGAAATCGCCACTTGGTAATACATTCTTATCTTCCACATTAACAGTATTATTACCACTTATTTTATTTAAATTCTTATAGCCATTCATAAAGCTATAAGAACCATAAATAATAAGAATAACCCCTGCCACAATACTCACATACTTTAATACATGTTTCTTACTCTTAAGATAAGTAACTACCTTACTTGTAAATAAGCCTGTAATAAAGAAAGGGATTAATAAACCTAGAGCATATACCATCACATATAGGAAACCAGAAGCACTATTAGCACCAATTAAAATGGCACTAGACAACATTGGACCTATACATGGTGACATTACAAGGGAAAAGACAAATCCCAATAGAAACGCCTTAAAATAGTTCATATTAGAGGTATCAAAATCCATTGTTTTATTAAACCAAGGAAGTTGAATCTTTAGAACACCTACTTCCTTTAATCCAAACAAGATTATTAAGATACCGCTAATCAAAGACACCATATCACTATATTTATCTAATAAAGGCTTAATCGTATCAACTGCTAAAGCTAGTATCAAAAAGATTAAACTAAGTCCTAGGACAAAACATAATGAATTTAAGAAAATCTCTAACTTATTATCCTTCTTATCTGTTGCCAAATATGACATATACAAGGGAATCATAGGCAGCACACAAGGTGACAAGAAAGACAACAAGCCCTCTATAAATAAACCTACTAGTGTCATTAGTTAAAAGTCACAAACTCATCCTTAGGCTTATCAATCTCACCAGCACTCTTACCCTCAATATAGATACGAATGCCGCCCTTTTCATTTCTAACCCTAAAGATACCTTCTACATGATAATAGTGACCCTCGATATATTCTCCATCAAGGTTAGTTACCATCATAGCTAAACGCTGTGTATCATTTGCACAACACACCATTGCGAATCTACCGAATACCTTAGTTTTCTTATCTCCCTCATAATAGAAACCATTGAACTTAATAGGAGCACCATCATACTTCTTGTAATTATCAATCGCATCCATGTAGAACAAGCCATAATCAGCATCACTAATATCAAGATTATCCTTACTAAACAAATCATCCTTAGGCATCTCGTACATATTGCCATTTTCATCTTCTAAGCCAATAGCACAATATTGATTCATGCTCTTGATATTATTTCTTAGATACCTAAAATCAGCACCCTCATAACGATTTAACACGATAATCTCGCACGCATTAACATGATTAAATAAGAACTGAGGCATATTAGTAACCTGTAACTTAAACTTAGATGTATCAATAGTACAAATTAATTGCGCAAACTCCATACCCAAAGGTAAATCCATATTAATCAAAGTCGCATCATCATCCATACCATTAAACTCAATAAAGAAACGATCTGGATTATAAATATCATCAAGTTCTAACAGTTTATTATCATCAAAATCCTTATAATCCAAATAAACCACATCACTATGAGTCTTCTCTAAGAACTCCTTATCATACTCCTCATCGCCCTCTTCAAAAGAAATAATCAAAGTAGATTCTCCTTCTGTAAAACGTGGATCTGACAAAGTTCTCTTAATTGCCGTAGTCTTACCAGAATCAAGAAAACCAGTAACCATATATATTGGTCTATCCATGGAAAACCTCTTTATACTTATTTCTATCAATCTTTGTGCCAATAATAGAAACTAAAGACTCATCTCTTTTCTCACCCAAATAAATATGATATTCATTTAAAACATAATTTAGATACAAAGTACCCTCATTTGAATTAACATAACCCTTAATACGGATGATATCCTCATCAACATTAGACAAGATACTCTCAAGTTCTTCCTTAGTAAACACATAATCGGTTCTAATGATTTGATTCTTAAATACTTCATCATCATCGTCATCGTCATGATGGTGATGATGTTCATGGTCATGATCATGTTCACACTCATGTTCATGGTGATGATGACCACAACAACATTCATGATCGTGTTCATGATCATGATGACATTCACACTCACACTCTTCTTCATGACCTGCCACAATCAAATCCATCAACTCTTCAATAGAATAAGACTCAATTGGCTTTTCAATAACAAGCACATCATCATGAATCTCATGAATAATCTCTTTAGCAGCCTCTACCTTATCACTGGCTACATCAACATGAGACAAGATAACCGCATTAGCTGCCTTAACCTGATCATCAAAGTATTCCTTAAAGTTCTTATGATACTTCTTACAAGTCTTAACATCCACAACACAAACATGAGAAACTACTCTAAAATCTTCATCTTCTTTTACTACATTTACAATATCAGATAACTTACCAACACCAGATGGTTCAATAATCAAATCAGTAACATCCATATCTTCAATCTCTTCTAAAGCTGACTTAAAATCACCCTTTAGGGAACAACAGATACAACCATTATTAATCTCTTTTACGCTTAAAGCACTATCGAAGAAAGCTCCATCAACACCAACTTCACCAAATTCATTCTCTAGTAACATTACCTTAGAAAATTTCTTTTCTGTTAGTAACTTTTGAATGAAAGTAGTCTTACCAGCACCCAAAAAACCTGAAATAATATAAACATTTATCATAAATATAAAACCTTCTTTCTTTACCTTTTATATTTTAACATCCTTGTAAAGATGGAAGTGATTTTTACACTAAAATAGCTGAAACTCTAACACAAAGAGCTTCAACAACATTTTTAGCCTATTTCCAAATAAAAAAGATGGCCACGACACCTAATGGTTGGAGGTGAAGAGCCATCTTTAACTTATATATAACACTTAATCTTTAATATTTCAAGGAAAGAAGCATTACGCTTCTTTCTTGGTTTTAATAGTTTTCTTAGTAGAAGTAGTCTTCTTAACAGAAGTTTTCTTTTTTACTTCACCATCAGTCTTAGTTCTTTTCTTAACTGTTGGCTTTTTTAGCTTAGTCTTTAACACAATACCTGCAAATGAGGCAACAGTTAGCTTAATACTATTGTCTAGCTTATGGAAAGGTTCAGCCTTAGACTTAATTGCCTTGGCATTAACTTGGCCACAACCACCATACTTCTCAGCTTCAGAGTTAATAACTTCAGTATATGTACCAGCATAAGGTACACCAATTTGATAATTTGTATAGGAATTAGGAGTATTGTTAAGCAATGTAATGAAACAATAATCCTCATCATAACGATAATAGATATAAACAGATTGATCTGCATTATCCGCATCAATCCACTTAAAGTAATTATAATCATAATCATACTTAGAGAAAGTATCATACTCACTATACATATGAGACAATTCCTTAACCAATAGCTTAAAGCCATTATGTAAAGGATAATCTAACAAGAACCAGTCAAGTTCCTTGTTCTCATCAAATTCTCTAATAGTAGCGATATCATTACCCATGAAATTAAGCTTCTTACCAGGATGTGTATACATATATACATATAAGTTACGGCATTGTTTAAACTTATCCTCATAAGTACCCCACATCTTATCAACGATAGTCTTCTTAGAATGAACTACCTCATCATGAGAGAAAGGTAATAAGAATCTCTCAGAATAGAAATAAGCCATAGAGAAAGTTAAATCATTGTGATGATACTTACGATAAATTGGATCCATCGCATAATATCTTAATGTATCATTCATCCAACCTAGATCCCACTTATAGTCAAAACCTAGACCACCATCTTCAACTTTTCTAGTTACATTAGGGAAGTCAGTAGAATCTTCCGCAATCAGCATACAATTAGGATGCAAATCCTTTAAATGATAATTGATACGTTTCACAAAACTTTGACCAGCAACATTCTCACCCAAGTCTCTATTACCATGATGATAAATGAAATGAGAAACCGCATCAAATCTTAAACCATCAATATGATATCTATCAATAAAGAAATTAGCTGAAGACATCAAATAAGAAACAACTGGACCACTTGATAAGTCAAAGCACATAGTACCCCAATCAGAATGAGCTAAGTGATATTCTCTATATTCGTAACATGGTTCAAAATCATAATTGATCAAACCATAGCCATCATTCGCAAAATGCATAAACACAACATCAAGAATTACACCGATATTATTCTTATGACATTCATTAATTAAGTCCATCAAATCATAAGGAGTTCCATATCTACTAGTAGACGCAAAGAAACCTAAACTTTGATAACCCCATGAACCATCAAAAGGATACTCGAAAATAGGCATCAATTCTAGATGAGTATAACCCATGTCCTTTAAATAAGGAACAAGATCATCCTTAATTAAACGATAAGTCTCAAATTCATTTTCATATTTCTTGAAACCACCCAAATGACACTCATAAATATTAATCTTCTCACTATAATTATTAGTTTGTTTCTTCTTATATGCATCATCACTAAAAGTATAGTAATCCAAATCATACATTACAGAAGCAGTACTTGGTCTTCTCTCACATCTATAAGAATATGGATCAAACTTATCAATCCAATAAGTATCATTCTTATAAATACGATAACGATATGAATAAATTGGCTCCATATCAGGAATAAAACCTTGCCAAACACCTCTTTCATCAATTCTTTCCAAAGGATAAAGACAAGTAAACCTATCCTTAGAAGTAAATACTTCTACCTTATGTGCATGAGGAGCCCAAACAGTAAACTCCATACCACCATCCTTGATATGAGAACCAAAAAGTTTGTAAGCCTCTAATTCATAACCCTCAAAAAATTTGTCATACTTTTTTAACATGTTTCAATACCTCATCATATAATTTTTCATATTTCAAAGAAACAGACTTAAACGAAGAATCATACTTCATAGCGTTTCTTATTAACATCTTATAATCCTTTTGATTATCAAAATATTGACGATATGCATAATTAAACACAATCATCATATTCAAAGAATTAAATGGGGTAAACGAGAAACCTCTACCCGTTTTTTCATACTCATTATATGGTTCCACAGTCTCCAGTAAGCCACCTGTTTCCCTTACAAGAGGAAGCGTACCATAACGCATTGCGATCAACTGCGAAAGACCACATGGTTCAAACAAAGAAGGCATCAGCATCAAATCACAAGCCGCATAAACCTTATGAGCTAGCTCTTCATTATAGACACAGAAATAACGAACACGACTTGGATACTCTTTCTCCATTATCCTAAAGGCATATTCATACTTGCTCTCGCCTGAACCAATAATAACTAGCTTAACCTTCTTCCTTAAGATTTGATGATAAACATTCAACAACAAGTCAAAACCCTTTTGATTAGTAAGACGTGAAATAACACCAACCAACATATCACCATTATCATTTAGACCTATTGTCTCAAGTAATGCCTTCTTATTAAAAGCCTTACCCTTTAAATAATTGCTGACACTATACTTCTTATATAAATATTCATCCCTACTTGGATCAAACAAGTCATAATCAATACCATTTGTAATACCAACAATATCATCCTTGCGATATCTTAGTATTTGATCTAGCCCCTGTCCTGAATATCCATTTAAAATCTCAGCAGCATATACCGAAGAAACGGTTGTAATCTTATCAGCAGTACAGATACCAATCTTCATGAAATTAAGCTCATCATTAAATCTTAAAGTGCCATCTGTCCAATACTTATCATCAATCTCTAAATATTTGTAATAACGCTTACTATAAGTTCCTTGATAAATAAGATTATGGATTGTATAAATAAATTTAATTTTGTCTATAGCCTTAATATTGTTGTAACGATACTTACATAATGCAGGAATCAAAGCCGTATGATAATCATTACAATGAATAATCTCAGGATACTTCTTTAATTCAATCATAAATTCGATTACGGCAGTACTAAAAAACATGAAACGCAAAACGTCATCATCATAGCCATAAACATCTGATCTATTAAAATACTTATCATTCTCAATGAAATAATAAGTAACACCTTCATTGTCAAGTGTATAAAGATTTGCTTCATCGATTGATGAAGCAAATCTAATATTAATTGTTTTAACTAAAGATAACTTATCTAAATAATTATCCTTAATAAGTTTATGCAAAGGTAAAACGACACTGACATTATACTTGTCTATCGCCTTAGGCAATGCATAAGCTACATCAGCTAGACCGCCAGTTTTGATAAAAGGTAATGATTCGTACGCAACGTACAATACCTTCTTCATCTAGATACGGTCTCCCCTTTTAACATATAGAGGTGCATGTTCGCTGCCATTTAAAGCCTTAATATGAGTTACAATCGCAAGTCTATCTACAACGCACTTGTCCATCTTAACATTCTTATTAATAAGAGCATCAGGCATGATAATACTATCCTTTATTACAGCGCCCTCTTTAACTACTACATTTCTACCAATAACACAATTTTCAACAGTACCCTCAATGATACAACCATTACCTACTACACAATTAGAAACATTAGAAGTCTTTGTATAAGTTGTAGGGCAAGTATCATTAGTAGCTGTATAAATAGGCCAATCATCACTAAAGATATTAGACAATTCCTTTTCGTTCTTAATATCCATACTAGCCTTATAATATGAATTCAAAGTAGAAATACAAGCAGCATAACCAGTATGTAAATAACCACCAATCTTAAATACATCCAAACCATCAGCGATAATATCACTTAATGAATATAAAGAAGATGTAGATAAAGCTGCATAAATCATATCGATGAAAATCTTCTTAGACATGATATAAGTCTCAAGTGAAACCTTCGCACGCTTTGCCTTACCTAGATTCTTATCAATATTTGTGATTACCTTATTCTCATCAATTTCCAAAGTATCACACATTAAGAAATCTTCATTAGCTGTATTTACATTTTGATATAAAACAGTAATATCATTCTTAGACTCAATATGATAATCAAGCATCTTAGAGAAATCTTGAACATAAATAAAATGAGAAGGAGCCAAAATTACATAAGGTGAATTATCTTCCTCAAAATACTTCAAATTAGCCATCAAACTAGCTACATCAGTATTATAAATTTCATTAGGAATAGGCTTCTCACCATGAAGAATTCTAATATGACCTCTTTTTGTATTGATATTATAATCAGTGCGCTGAATATGCTGAATAGTAGAACGAGGTCTATTCTTAACCTGTACTTCAATATTATTAACGCCAGAATTTGTTAAATTAGATAAGATAAAGTCAATAATACGATATCTACCCATAAAAGAAGTAGCTGAAATTGGACGATAATCTTCAATTCCTTCTACATGAACATAACTTGGTTCAATATTAATGATACCTAAAGCTCTCTTACTCATTATTCAACCTCACTTACTACTTTTTTAGTAACCAAAAGAATCTTATCTGACTTAGGATCGCCAAGAGTCACACCATCAGGAATCTTAACACCATCTTGTACAAGACATCTATTCAAATGAACATTCTTTCCAACTTTTACATCATTCATGATTACAGTATCCTTAACAACAGCACCCTCAAAAATCTTAGAATTTGTGAAAAGCACTGAATGCTCTACCTCACCATCAACAACACAACCCTGAGTAATATAAGCATTCTTAACCTTAGCCTTAGAACTAATAAGTTGTGGAGTAGCCAACGCATCAGATGTATAAATCTTCCACTCATTATCATATAAGTTCAATTCACTTGTATGATCCAACAAGTCCATATTAGCTTCCCAAAGAGAATCGATAGTACCAACATCCTTCCAATAACCCTTGAAACGATAAGCTTGTAACTTCAAACCAGCAGCCAAATAAGCAGGAATAATATCCTTACCAAAGTCATGATTAGACTCATTATTCTTCTCATCGGCCTTTAGATACTTTCTTAAAGTCTTATAAGAGAAAATATAAACGCCCATTGAGGCTAAGTTAGACTTAGGATTAGCAGGCTTCTCCTCAAACTCAACAATCTCATCAGTATCATTACAATTCATAATACCGAAACGGCTTGCTTCCTTCATAGGAACTTCCATAACTGCGATAGTAGCCTCAGCCTTAGTCTCGATATGCTTAGCCAACATCCTCTCATAATTCATCTTATAGATGTGGTCACCTGAAAGAATCAATACATATTCAGGATCAGCATCATCCAAGAAATCGATATTCTGGGTAATCGCATCAGCAGTACCACGATAAACATCTAGATTAGATTCATCCTTCTCTCTTGGAGATAAAGCATAAACGCCACCACCATTCATATCAAGACCCCATGTATGTTCATGAGAAACATAAGATCCAAGTAATGTTGATTCATACTGCAACAAAACACCAACAGTCTTAATGTTAGAGTTAGCACAGTTTGAAAGCGCAAAATCGATAATACGATACTTACCACCAAAATGGACAGCAGGCTTAGCGACTGTCTTAGTTAAATCAAACAATCTTGAACCTCTGCCCCCAGCAAGTATCATCGCAACCATTGAATTATTATTCATAACAATAAATACCCCTCGTATAACTATTATATTACTAAATGTAAGCGTTTACTATTTATTTAGTTATCAAAATGCTAAAAGCTTTAATTTTTAACACGCTACGTTTGTAATTCACAAAACCACTATCATCAAAAATTACTTCATGCTCACTCTCGTCATTATAAACATGATCAAAAATACATGGATTAATATAGATAGTCAAATCCCCTAGTTTATAGATCAAAACCTCATAATAATCTGTAAATTCAACACTTGTATCTTCCCTAGTAAACTCCTTATAAGTTTTTCTTAAAAGACACAAGTCACTAAAATACTCGACAACATCCAAATAATTATTCTTACGATGCCAATCCAACATATTGATACTATCATCCAAATTATAGGTATTATCAATACCATGCTTAGTACGCAAGAACTCCTCACCTGAATTAATAAAAGGAATACCCCTAGCAATCATCACAAGAGCCATAGACAACTTACAGATTCTTGTCACCATCTTCTCATCATCAAAGAATCTAGATACCTTATCATAAACCGTATAATTATCATGACACTCGATATAATTAATAGTCTGATTGATATTTAAACCATACTCATAAGAACCACTCATTACCCTCTTAACACGATCTCTGGCATCAACATAACCTAGCATATAAGCATTCTTATCATCGATATAGTTTCCTCTAATTGTTCTTCTAAAATCATCATTAAAGAAAGCCACACCTTCAAGCTTATAAGCATTCTCCTTAATAGCACGATACTCAAAGGGAACAATATCACCCATGTTCCAACCTTCGCCATACATCAAGAAATCAGGCTTTAATTCCCTAGCTGTATCTCTAATTGCCTCAATAGTCTCAATATCAAGAATGCCCATTAAGTCAAAGCGATAACCATCTAAATCATAGATATCAATGAAACGTTTAACCAACAATTTCAAATATTCTCTTGTAAAGAAAGCTTCTGTTCTTACTTCATTACCACAATATGAGGCATTACCAAGCTTACCATCCTTATATCTAAAGAAATAATAAGGAAGCATATTAGCTAAATTAAAAGACTTAACGTTATAGACATGATTAAACACCACATCAAAAGTAACACCCATGCCGTATTTATGACATAAGCTAATAAAATCCCTTAATTCATTAATCTGTTCATATGGTTCCTTACCATAACAATAAGCCTGATGAAGACTATTATAGGTCAAAGGATTATAGCCCCAGTTATAATCACTATGATCTAAATCAAACGCAAAAATAGGCATAAGCTGAACATAAGTTACTCCCAGTTTCTTCAAATAATCAAAGCCAACCGGATAAGCATCAAGCCTTGCCCCCTGTTCACACATGCCCTTAAAAGTTTGAGGATACTTAAAACTCACACTATCACTTGTAAAATCTCTAACTGAAGTCTCATAAATAATAGGTGTATCAATATGTTTCAAAGGTACCTTATCATACTTTAATTTATTCCTATCCACTACATAAGAATTCTTATGATCCTTATCAGCATAAGAAAAAGGATCAGTAAACGCATAGACACTTTCCCTTAAAGTAGAATAATGATAAAAGTGACCACTCAAGTTCCTATCAAAAGAAAGCTCAAAAACACCCCTACCAACATAGTTCATCTTATGAATGACATTATCAAGATGTAAAATAGCAGTCTTGCTTAAAGGAGACCACAATCTAAATGTGGTCTTATTACCTTCCACAAAAGAACCCAGTGTATTTAAATCGACACGATATTCTTCATCAAACCTTTCGGTTTGCACAATAAAACGGAACTTAATCTCAAAAGGAATACCATCAAGAAGAACCATATAACGGTTCAACTCATTGAAATCCTCTTCTAAATGAAGATAAACATAATCAACATCATCACTGATATTGAACTTAACCTCGGTATTATTTACTAGCAATTTAAGATTCTCAGTCAAAGCCAATTCAGACTTCCTAACACTAATCAAACGATAATCATCTAAATAAAAACTAGCCATTATTCTTAAGTTCCCTCAATCTTATATTAACCGCAACAGAATCAATGATAGCTTTAACTAATTCTTCAGCAGCTGAACCTTCGCTATAGTCAGCTGGAAGCATATAGTCAGCTCTTTTTTCATCCTGTAGTTCCTTAGCAATCTTTTCCTTTGCCTGTTTAGAACCATAGACCGCCACTGCGCTGCCGCCCTCTTCTCGCATCACCAGCATGCTAGGAACATCAGTAAGCCCATCACCAAAGTAAACCATATTACTAAAAGGTACATACTTATCCTCTTCAGGCGTCTTTGTGTTCAAATCAAGATCATTAGTCTCATCAAAAACACCCTTATTGATTCTAAATAAATACTGAGTCTTTGTAGTATAATTCACTACCCTACTTGGCCAAACAGGCTTATCATTTTCATCATAAGTATAGCTACACGCATATACTCTCTTAAACTTATCAGCGATACTTGTTCCCATGATCATTTCTCTAATACCGCTAGAAACAATGAAATGCTCCACTTCAATTCCTTGTTTCCTACCATATTCATTAACACGATCAAACCAAGTATCCACACCCTTATAAAGCTCAATAAAAGCACCCTCATCAACCAACTCTTTCTTAGTTAAAGCAGGATTCTTCTTTACCATCAAATGCATATAAGACAAGATACCATCCATATTAGATGCATACTTATCCCTTTCAGACTCAGCCCAAAAGCTACCAGTCTCCTTATAACCAAGCTTGCCAATATAATGGAACTCTTGCATATCAATTGGCGATAAAGTCTTATCAAAATCGTAAATAAGAGCGACTTTCCTATAATCCATAAACTAAGCCTCGTTTAAATTCTTAATAGCCTCGATATAGATTTCAACTTGCTTCTTAAATTCCTCAATACTTAAAGATTCATTGGCATCATGAATATGATTCTCTTCCTCATTAAAGGCACAACCAAACGCAATGATATTATTCATACTCTTAGCATAAGTTCCACCACCAATGGCAATCATATCTCTTTGATCATCAACAATTGATCTATAAGCCTTCAATAAAGATTGAACTAACTTAGAATTCTTATCATAGTATAAAGGATTGATATTGTAGTCTAATCTAATACCACAATCATCAGCTACTGCCTTATTTAATACTTCTGCGATCTCTACGTCTTTTCTAGTAATAGGGAAACGAATATCCAAAGTACATTCTACATTATCACCATTCTTGCCAATCACACCCAAGTTAACACTAGAATTAGTCTCATCCTTAAGTGCATCCAAACCTAATGTCTCACCATGTAACTCTAGGCCAATATACTTATGAATATAATCAACAAATGGATCATGGAAATCAGCTACATATAAAGCTTCCATTAAATGATTAATCGCATTAACACCAGCATCAGGTAAAGAAGCATGAGCTGCCACACCTAATACAGTAACAGTATTACCATCAACACTATATTCAATATTATGTTCCTTCATGAAACTATCAAACTTTGCGACATCGTAACTATTTTCAGGAAGAGTACATACCACCTTATTACATACAACATTATCAGCCTGGCCACCCTTAATATCGATAATCTTTGACTTACCAATAATAAAGCCACCAGCCATACCCTTTTCGGCATAAATACCAGGGAACTCGCCATCTGGAGTAAAGCCCATATCTACATGACCTTCTTTTTCAACATAATGTTCAATACAAGCGGAACCTGATTCTTCGTTGCAACCAAGAATCAATCTAACTCTCTTCTTAAATTCATAACCTGTATCTAATAGATATTTCATAGCGTACATACTTGCAACAGCTGCACCCTTATCATCAGAAACGCCTCTACCATATAGACGATCACCCTTTTGAACAACCTCTAATGGGTTAGTATCCCAACCTTCACCAACAGGAACGATGTCAAGGTGAGCCAAGATACCAATAACCTCTTCACCTTGACCAATTTCACCATAACCTGCATAGTAATCAACATTCTTAGTATTGAAACCCTTAGCAGCCATAAGCTCTAAAGCCTTATCCAACACTTCACGATTAACACTACCAAAAGGCTTCACATCATCAGAGTATACTGAATTATAACTAACTAAAGTCTTTAAATCAGCAAGCATGTTCTCATAATTTTCTTCTACAAATTTCATTATTAATTCTCCTTTACTATAATTCCTACAGGACAATGATCACTACCGTAGATATCATCATAAATCAATGAATCTTCTACCTTTTCCATAAATCTTTTAGAAACTACAAAATAATCAATACGCCACCCTATATTCCTTTCTCTAGCTTTTGTACGATATGACCACCAAGAATACTTAACATCGCTAGGATACAAGTAACGATAAGTGTCCACAAAACCTGCATCCAATAAACATGTAAACTTTTCTCTTTCTTGGTCTGAAAAACCAGCATTAAAGTGATTGTCATCAGGATTTTTTAAATCTATCTCATTGTGAGCCACATTCAAATCACCTGTATAAATAACTGGCTTAATCTTATCTAATTTTACCAAATGCTTACGCAAATCATCTTCCCACTTCATACGATAATCTATTCTCTTTAGACCATCCTTTGAATTAGGAACATAAGCACACACAAAATAGAAATCAGGATACTCTAAAGTAATAACTCTGCCTTCTTTGGGATGATCCTCACCCTCAATGTCATAAGTTACTGACATCGGTTTAACTTTTGTCAAAACCATCGTACCCGAATAACCCTTTTTCTCAGCACAATTCATATAAACGTAATAACCATCAAAGTTATAGTTTAATTGTGACTCTTGCATCTTAGTCTCCTCAAAGGCCATAATATCAGGATTCTCCCTAGCCATAAAAGCCAACAAATCACCCTTTCCTAAAATAGCCCTAAGACCATTCACATTCCAATTTAAAATCTTCATTAAATCTCCTGAGTAATCTTACCCAAATAAATTAATTCATCAGCATTCAAATAAGGAGCTAATGCATGATAAACATTCTTATGATACTCATTAATCAAATTAATAGTCTTCTTATCCAAATATTTCTTATCAATAAGTCTTAAATCAAATGGAACCACAGTCAAAGTATCAAAACGCATAAATTGACCATACTCATTTAATTCATCCTCAACCGCTAGTAACATATTCTCACAACGAATGCCATACTTACCCTCTAGATAAATACCAGGCTCATCAGAAACGATATTGCCTTTTTTAATAGGCACTTCCTCACTCTTACCCAAAGTATGCATATATCTAATATTAGGTGGCGCCTCATGGACTGATAAAACATGACCCACACCATGACCTGTGCCACATCTATAATCAATGCCTAATTCCCAAATATCTTTTCTTGCTAAGATATCAAGTTGAAGACCATTTAAACCCTTCATAAATTTAACACTG
The DNA here is from genome assembly GCA_022776215.1 of Solobacterium sp. Taxonomy (GTDB): domain Bacteria; phylum Bacillota_I; class Bacilli_A; order Erysipelotrichales; family Erysipelotrichaceae; genus Colivicinus. The sequence goes on from JALFIR010000059.1 coordinate 14,497, forward strand.
CTCAAGTTAAACATTGACTTTAATACAGTAGTAAAATGCTTTTTCAATTCATCACTTACTTCACCAACACAAATAGTTCTTGTAATATCAGTAGTACCCTCTTTATATTGACCACCAGAATCAACTAGAATAATACCCTCATTATGTAAAGCACTATTATTCTCTTCAGTTGGTGCATAATGCATCATAGCCGCATTAGCGTTATAGGCAACAATTGGATTAAAACTTAAGTCAAAGGCCTTATATGACAATCTAAATTCATTAAGCTTATTAGCCACAATATATTCGTTTAATGTTTCCTTATCAGTTTCATCCAACCACTTTAAGAAACGCACCATGGCAACACCATCATAAATATGAGCCAGCTTAGAATTCTCTATTTCAACATCATTCTTCATTGACTTCATCTCTTCAATAATAGATAAACAATCAACAATTCTATTATGTTTACAAATTAAAGAATAAGTCTCATAGTTTACCTTAGTCTTATCTAGCAATACCACTTCATTCTTTAAAGTCTTCAAGAAATCATAGTAAGCATCATAAGGTCTAATAATAATGCCATCTGCATATAACTTATCTAATAATTCTTCACTCAATCGCTCTAAATTAATAAAGAAATAAACATCATTCTTATTAAAAACTAAATAAGCTAAGAACACTGGAGTACATAAAATATCATTACCTCTTAGATTCAAGATATAAGATATAGACTCAAGATTATTCACAATATGAGTCTTACCATCAAGAATATACTTAACATTATTTAATTTTTGTCTTCTACTTAAACCTGTATATTCAATTCCTAGTTCATAGATTAAATCAGTTGATAAACTAGCCCTATTCTCAATAATAGATGAATAAATATCTTTACTTACAATTTCAAAATCATTTAATTCTCCAGCGAAGTTAATACTAGTTCTCTTACCATCTAAGCCAATAACCTTGCCAGCATAATTCTTCTTAATAAATTCAATAGGTTCTAATGCATTTGCAGTGCCAAGTTTTACTACTTGTACATCGTTTGGTAGGCATTGTTTCTCAGCTTGAATATGATAACGGCCATCAACAAAAATATAAGCATTCTCTAAATCCACTAATAAAGTAGCTAAAGATCCGCTAAAACCACTAAAGTATTCGATTGTCTTAAAATACAAAGGAACATACTCTGACATATGATAGTCAGAAGTATTCAAATAATAGACATCAATATTGTTGTCTTTCATCTGCTCCCTAAGAGCATCAATTCTTACATTTCCCATCAAGAAATTACTTCCTCTCTAATGATTTAATTCTAGCATAAATAGTGCGTTATTGACCTATTTAGGATATAATTATGCGGTATGAAAAGAAATGATATTGATGATTTAACTCCTTATCAAAAAAGGAAGAAAAACAGCACATTAAAGAATACAAACAAGAGAGGAAGTAAACAATCTAATCTTGTCGATGAAAGTACGGAGATTGAAGCTGGGCTTGAAGTTGGGCTCGAATCTGGGCTCGAATCCAAGCCTAAGAAGAAAAAGACTTCTAAGCCTAAGAAAAAGGAAGAACCTAAGGTTGAATCTAAAGACAGCGAGCCTATTGTTGAAGATGTTGAACCAATTGAAGATACCGGGCACGATTCTGAGTCTAAGGTTGAACCTGTAGTTGCTAAGGAATCTAATACCAACGACAAAGAGGAAACAAAGCCTGTGCCTACAGTTGAAGGTGTTGAACCAATTGAAGAATCAACGGCTACAAACAACGATGGGCTCGAATCTGAACCTAAGATACCTTCTATCTTTACAGAAGAAAAGAAAACAGAAGAACCTAAAGAAGACAATACTTCTAAAAGACCTAAGGCTAAGACAATCACTAAAGTATTCGCAACAATCACATGTATTATTGCAGTTATTGGAATACTAGGTGGTATAGGTGCCATTATCTTTGCCAACAAACTATTAGAGGGTAAACCGGAATTCGATAGAGCTAAATTAGATTCACAAGAATCTAGTGTTATCTATGATATGAATGGCAATGAAATTGTGGAACTTGGTTTGTATCTAAGAGAAAACATCGAATATGATGATATGCCAAACAGTTTAGTTGATGCTTTCTTATCAATCGAAGATTCAAGATACTTTGAACACTTTGGCTTTGATATCCCACGTTTCACTAAGGCGATCCTTGAAAATATCAAATCAGGAGGCTTTGGACAAGGTGGATCTACCATGACCATGCAACTAGTTAAAAACTCTTATTTCCAAGTAGATGCCGATGGTGAATCTACTATGGCAGCCCACAAGGGTATGAGCGGTGTTCAAAGAAAGATGCAAGAAATCGTACTAGCTATCGAAGCTAATAAAGAAGTTAGTAAGAAAGACATCTTAGCACTATATATTAATAAGATTAACTATGGTAACAACATCAGAGGTGTTCAAAAGGCAGCTCAATACTACTTCGGTAAGGACGCAAGTGAACTAGGACTTGTTGAATCAGCTTTCTTAGCTGGTATCATCAACGCTCCAAATAACTATAATCCTTATAACGAACTATATAAGCATGATGAATCTTATATTTATTTAAATTCAAATATTACTTATCTTGAAAATGCTCAAAAAAGAACTGCTGAAGTATTAGACTTGATGGCATATCATGGCTATATTACTAAAGAAGAAGCAGCTCTTGCCAAGACTGTTAAAATTGAAAATTTATTAACCGGTGTTGCCAAGAAGTTTAATTCATATAGCCAATATTACCAAGACTATATTGATGCAGTAATCGAAGAGGCAACTGAGGTTACTGGTAAGAATCCATATACAACTTCAATGCATATTTATACAGCGATGAACCCTTATATGCAGGAAGTTCTATATAACATTGAAAACGAAAAGACTGATTTAAAATATTCAAATGATCTTGAACAATCAGCTCTTACTGTGTTAAATAACCAAACTGGTGAACTAATTGCCTTGGGTGGTGGCCGTAATCAAGCACAATCAGCTCGTCAATTTAATAGAGCTACAAGTTCTTACTTACAACCAGGCTCATCAATTAAACCAGTAATTGAATATGCCCTAGCCTTCGATAGACTAGGTTGGTCTACAGCTCATACAATTACCGATATGCCATACTACTTATATGGTGGCAATGTCCTTATCGCCAATGCAGGTGGACAAGGTTATACAGGTGATATGTTAATAACTGAGGCTATTGCACGTTCTTTAAATACACCAGCTGTTCAAACATTACAAGCTGTAATTCAAGAAATTGGTGAAGATGGTGTTAAGGAATATTTAAGAGAAATTGGAATTACAAGAAATCTAGATACTTTTGACCTTCAATGGGCAATTGGTGGTAATACATGTCTTGTTACTCCAGTACAATTAGCTGCAGCTCATGCAATATTCATGAACGATGGCTATTATATAAAACCACATACTATTCAAAAGATTGTCTTCCAAGACGACAGTGAGTATGTAAGTGATACAAAGGGTACTCAAGTAATATCAAGTGCTGCAGCCTATATGACAGCTACATGCCTTGAATACAATGTCTCTGGACCATATTACAATAATATGCAGATATTAAAGAGAAAATATCCAGTATACGCTAAAACAGGTACTACCGACTGGTCAACAAGTGGTAGAGCATATGGTATCCCTACTGGTGCTCCAAAAGATATGTGGCTAGTATGTCAAAACTCAAACTTCACAATTTCTATTTGGCTAGGCTTTGATAGAGCTGAAGTTGGTTCTTACTTCACAACAAGTGAAGATATGGCTAACTTAAAAGGTAGAATTGGTAGATATATCTTAAACGAATTAGATGAGAATGTTGAAGGAAATACAGAAGGCGTACAAAGACCTGATGATGTATCTGATGTAACTATTGTCAAAGGTGCTTATCCATATTGTGCACCAGATGGAGGGCACGAAACAGTTAAAGGATTAATTAAGACAAGTGCTCTTAAGAAAAACCCATTAACAAGTGTTTCTTCAGTATTAGCTAACCTTCCTGTTAAAGAAAACGCTAATGGTGGTTTAAACGCTACTGGTTCTAAGACAGATGATGGTAGAATTGTAGTTAACTTCTATTCAGGTGGTTACTTCTGTTCTAATGGTCAACAAGATTTAACAGCTACTAATGTCTTTGGAAAAACAACCAACGCAACAGGTAGATGTTACTTCCCTCATTACCAACAAAGTGGTTCTAGTTCTGTATATGGTGAAGTTACTCTATATAAAGATGGTGAATACTTCTCTAGTTCTTCTGGTGAAGGATCGGCTGAATTCTTTGATGTAGGAGATGGAAACTTTAGAGCTTGTGTATACGCAAACGATCAAGAATCTTGCACTGATATCAATTAAGACTAAATGGTGACTTATTACTAGTTACCATTTTTTTATTCTCAATAACACGATATTATCAATTCGTACTTCCTTTCATTATCATTGTGCAAAACGCTAATGATAAAAGAAGGATATGACGTTGGAATTATACCCAACATCTTTTATTTTGCGTAAACCTAATTTCTAGGTATTTCTTAAGAATCAGTCTCTTGTTAAATATATGGGGGTTTAAACATAATTTCTTTTTCGAGATACAACTCTATATTAAAGATTAAAGAAACAAGATTATTCAATTATCAAACAGGAAATTGGGAATATACTAAATAAAAATTTAGCTATTGGGCGTAAAAACTCAATAGCTTTTAATTTTAGTCAAATAAAAATCTCGGAATTGATTTCCGAGATTAATTTATTTAATTAATGTGCATGTTACATACGAAGGGTTACCACTTTGTGTAAGTCCAGTATCTTGTACAATTTTTTCATAATTACCTGATGCGTATAAATCGTTGGAATTATTGTAATTAAAATACCAGCTGTTATTGCCATCGTAGGTATATTTACCGGTGTCAGACCATCCATAAGTAATATCTTTATCGTTAAAAGTACCATCTTCTTTCAGCGTCAATACGTAATTACAAGCACTTTCCAAACTATCACAGCATGTATAAA
>JALFIR010000008.1:0-41035 GCA_022776215.1 Solobacterium sp.
ATAGTTTCAATACATTTTCTTTACTTATCTTTGTATCCATACATACAAAAAACCTCCTTAAAATCATTATAAGAAGGTTAAATTTAACTGGTATCATTTTAAAATGTGAAAGTGGTATCAAAATCGCATGTTATTAACAAAGTCACAAAAAAATATTGAATTTTAAGTTATCATGTGCTAACTTAAGTGTGAAAAAAGAAAGTAAGTAAATTTATGAAATTGAATAAATTAGGAGCTTTCGCAATAGGTACTTTGTTTGGTACAGCAGGTATCAAAGCATTAAGCAGCAAAGATGCTAAGAAAGTATATGTGCACACTACTGCAGCAGCCTTACGCGCAAAAGAAAGCATTATGACAACTGTAACAACAGTACGTGAAAATGCTGAAGACATCTTAGCAATGGCTAAGGACATTAACGACGCTAGAGCTAAGGAAGAGAGCGAAGAACTTATTGAAGATAAGAATTAAAAGAAGCTGCCACGATGGTAGCTTCTTTATTAGGAATTACTACTATGAAATGTAAAATTTTATATAAATCAAAAATAGATTAAGAGTGCATCTTTTCCATAACAACATGTCATTAGAAGAAGCAGATATTATAGAGTATTATTTTAGAAAGATACCACAAGTAAAAGATGTTCAAGTATTTGATAGAACAAGTGACGTTGTTGTTTTGTTTAGAGGCGATATTAATGAAATTATTAATGCCTTTGCCTCATTTCACATGAAAGACATTAATAATTTAAGTCTTGTACCTACTCATACAACAAGAGAATTAAACAGAAAATATGATAATAAACTAGTGAACACAGTATGTATCCACTATATTACAAAATTCTTTTTCTCTCTTCCAATAAAAAACTTTTTAACCCTCATCAATTCATTCAAGTACATCAAAGAAGGACTTAAGGCCTTATTTACTAACGGTTTAACCGTTCCCGTACTAGATGCTACGGCAGTAAGTGTATCTATGTTACAAAGTAACTATAATACTTTTTCTTCCGTTATGTTTATGTTGAGAATTGGCGAAATAATGGAAGAATGGAGCCACAAGAAATCTGTAGCTGACTTAGCTAGTGCCATGTCCTTACATATTGAAAAAGTATGGCTAAAAACTAATGAAGGTGAAGTACTTATCGATGTTAATGATGTTCAACTAAATGATCAAATTATTGTTAGAACAGGAAACATTGTTACGTTTGATGGCGTTGTTTTAAGCGGTGAGGCAAGTATAAATCAAGCTTCAATAACCGGAGAATCTTTACCTATCATAAAGAAAGAAGGAAGCTATGTTTACGCCGGTACCGTTGTTGAAGAAGGCGAATGCATCTTTGAAGTTGACAAGTTAAGTGGTCAAAGTAAATACAATCGTATTATGGAAATGATTGAAAGCGGTGAGAAACTAAAGTCAAAGAGTGAAGATTATTCTTCTAAGCTAGCAGACCATTTAGTTCCATATACTTTCTTAGCTAGTTGTTTAACTTATTTATTTACAAGAAACACTACTAAGGCTTTAGCTGTATTAATGGTTGACTTCTCTTGTGCCCTAAAGTTATCAATTCCAATAGCTGTTTTGTCCGCAATGAGAGAATCAAGTCAATATAATATAACGGTTAAGGGTGGTAAATTCTTAGAAGCTGTTGCTAAGGCGAATACGATTGTCTTCGACAAAACTGGAACTCTAACTTATGCTATCCAACTGTTGTAGATGTTATTCCTTTTAATGGCAATGATAGTGATGAGATGTTAAGACTGGCAGCGTGTTTAGAGGAACATTTTCCACATTCTTTAGCTAATGCCGTTGTTAAAGAAGCTAAACAAAAAGGCCTAGATCATAATGAATATCATTCAAAAGTTGAATATACAGTGGCTCATGGCATTAAGAGTACTGTAAATGGGCAGAAGGTTGTTATTGGAAGTTATCATTTTGTCTTTGAAGATGAAGGATGCACAATCCCTGAAAATGAACAAGATAAATTCAATTCCATTTCCAATGAATATTCACATCTATATTTGGCTTTAAAAGGAAAGCTAGTAGCAGTTATCTGCATTTCAGATCCAGTACGTCCTGAGGCAAGTAGAACTATAGAAGTCTTACATAATCTTGGTATTGAAAAGATAGTAATGATGACTGGAGATAATGAAAAGACTGCTAAGTTTATTGCCAATGAAGTAGGTGTTGATGAATATCACGCTGAAGTATTACCTGACGATAAAGCTAATTATATTAATAAGGAAAAAGAAAATGGCAAAGTGGTGATTATGATAGGAGATGGTATCAACGACTCTCCTGCCTTAAGTGCTGCTGATGTTGGCATTGCGATAAACACAGGAGCTGACATCGCCAAATAAGTTGCTGATGTTACCATTTCTTCATCAGACTTATTAAATCTAGTTACCCTTCGTATATTAGGTGAAAAATTAGTTAACAGAATTGATTTGAATTGTCATGAAATCATTGGATTTAATTCATTATTGATATTAGGAAGTGTCCTAGGTATATTACAACCATCAGCTTCTGCATTACTGCATAATACTTCAACTCTATTGATAAGCACTAAGAGTATGACAAATCTAATTGATGATAATCAATTATTACAAGCACAAGTTTCATAAAAGAAGGCGCAATTAGCGTCTTCTTTTCATTTAATTCTTTTTTCTAATTTATCTATCTTCTCAACTATGTGATTAACTTTATTATATAAGTCTTCAATCATAATTTCGGTCTTAAGATTAACCTTGTAATCATTTTCAGCTCTATGTCTATCTTTCTCTTCTTGTCTATTTTGACTCATCATAATAAGTGGTGCCTGTATAGCAGCAACACAAGATAATACAAGATTTAATAGTATAAACGGATATGGATCAAAGGCTTTAGAAGCCAATAGAACATTTACTAGCATCCAGATAATCAATACTGCAGTAAAGGAAAAGATAAAGGCCCAACTACCTGCAAACTTAGCGATACTATCAGCAGCTTTTTGACCTAATGTATATTTCTCTTCTGGTTTTTTAGAAATCTTACTATCTGCCAATAAGTCGATAATTTCTTCATCAGTCATATCGTGTTTGATATCTTTTAATATTTCATTTAATAATTCTCGATTTTCTTTCATATACTTTACCTTCTTTGAATAAATGATAATGCTAATTTTAAAAATTGTTAAAGAAAAGAAAATACTTTTAATATGTGCTTATTCATTATGTAATCTATATCTTGTCTCTCTACCCTTGCCTACTTTATCAATAATCTTTCTTTCTACTAGGCTGTTAAGAATTCTTACTGTCTTATCTTTAGTAAAACCTAAGATATCATCGATTTGGCTTCTACTAAATGATGAGCTTCTACTCAAACATTCGATAACCTTTAATTCTTCTTCACTGATATTAGAATGTAGATTAAATACCGGTAATATTACTGAAATAGAATTTTCATATACTTGGAACTTTGGCTTAACGATATCGTTCGCATATGCCTCATTAATTCTTCTAATTCCAGTTCCAAACTTTTCTATATAGTTTAGTCTAAAGAAAAGATTTCCTATAATTGGATTTCTAAATATAGAAACCTGACCATTTAAATACTCGTCAATAGAAATACTTGGCAACAAAGTTCCGGGTGAACTAATTTCTATATGATCATCATACATGCTGATTTTAATATTAGCTTCTATGTCCCATAATCTATGCACAATAGAATTTGCGAGTGCTTCACGAAAAGCTTTTTCTGGTATCAACTCCACTTTTTCTCTAAGCGTTCCATCTATTTTCTCGTATTGATAATACTGACGATACATATTAATAGCTTCGCTAAATTGTGTAAGAATAGAAGTCTTTTCAATTGTCCTTCTATCTCTAATCTCAGATATTGTCTTGCCAAATTTAACAATATCTATACCACTGAATTGATTTGTATCAGCTAGTAACGCAGCAGCATTATTATATTGCCCCTTAAAATTCACTAAATCCAATGTCTTGAGAATATCAACGGTCAACTTCTCAATTTTTAGTTCTTTAATTAATGTCTTTTCTAATACATCGAAAGTTAAATCTTGTTTAGAACTAATTTGTTCCTCAAAAGTTTGATTCATGCCTTCTAGCACCAATCTATTGAACTCTACTCTATCTACTTCTACACTAGAAGAATCATTTCTTTTGTATGCTTTGTTTCTATATAAGTACGGTTTATACATTCCCTCGTTAACAGTCAACTCAATCGTATTATCATCATTGATAGTTATACGATAATCAGGAATAGGACTAATATTTCCATTAATGGTATTTTCAATATCTAAACATTTTTCCTCTAAATCTTTTAACCCAACAACATTTTTATCGTCAGTTATTCCAAAGATAATCTTACCAGTACCATAATTTGCATATGCAGACACTGTCTTTAAAAAAGATTTTGCGATTTCTTCTTTATATTCTAAATTTCTAGTTTCTCTATCCATTTTTGTGTCCCTCCTGTCTTTATAATTGTATCTTCGTTGTACATCGAATGCAACGAAAAACGCAAAAATCTACTTTTCGTTGTACAATGAATGCAACGTAAACACCAAAATCAGCCTTTTCGTTGTACAACGAATGCAACGATAACTCTAAAACAACCGTTTTCGTTGCAAAATCAATCAAATATCATACAAAGCATCAACATCAACTAATTCAATACTACCCTTCTGTAGTTTAATAAGGCCATCCTGTACAAACAGTTTAAGTATTCTGGTTACTGCCTCTCTTGCCGAATTAATATCATTCGCAATTTCTTCATGAGTTACTTTAATAATAGTAGAATCAGTTCTTTCGTATTGATTAATTAAATAGTTAGCTACTCTACTGTCTAACCCTTTAAACAATAACTCTTGCATATTCCACATTACATCAGAGAACCTATCTAATGCCCTCTCATACAAGTAGCATCTAAGTTCTATGTTTTCTTTAGCTATTTGTTCAATTATGTTAGAAGGAACAATTAATACTTCTGTATCTTCATTGGCAATAAGTTGAGTATCAAAAGTAATTTGTTTAATAATGCACGATGCTGATAGAACACATTGATCATCACTATCTAGTTTAAAGATGGTTACTTCCTTGCCTTCATCAGAAACAAGATAGGCTCTTATTTGTCCTTTTAATACATTAACTAGTCCAAGGCATGATGAACTGTTGTTAAAGACTATAGAACCTTTCTTGTATGTTCTTTCTATAGTGTTGTTCTTTACTAACTCTTCCTCTTCTTCTGTTAATAAATTATAAAATGATAAACGATTACTCATACTTTATTTATATCATAACTTGTTTTATGTATCTTAACTTTAATTAGGTTAAGATACAAAAATTAATGTTAAGAATCAACAACGAAGTAATTTTCGATATACTAAAAAATATTAGCTAATATTTAGTATAATAGAACTAGCTAATATGAAAGGAGATTGATTTATGAATATTGAAGTTGTTACCTCTACTGATATACAAAATAATTTTGGAAAATATTTAAGTATTGTAATGTCTGGGCAAGAAATTATTATCACAAAAAATGGTAAGGAAGTAGGTCGTTTAGTTCCAAAAGATACCGTTGCATCTTATTTAACCGATTCCCTAACTGGAATAATTAATGGATCTTATGACTTGGATAAAGAAAAAGAAGAAGGGTTAATGAAGAAATATGGTTCTTCTTATTGACGCTAATGTATTGCTAGATGTACTTATGAACCGTGAAGAGTTTGTTAATGATTCATCTTTAATTTGGAAACTATGTGAAACCAAGAAAGCTATTGGGTATGTTTCTACTTTGACGTTTGCGAATATGATGTATATTATGCGAAAAGAACTAGCTCCTGATCAAATTGAACTTGTCTACAAAGAATTATGTCTTATTTTTGAAATCGCTGATTTTGATGTCGGTATTTTAGAACAAGCAATACAAATGAATTGGAAAGATTTTGAGGACGCAATACAAAGTGCAACAGCACAAAAATTGAAAGTAGATTTTATCGTTACTAGAAATGTCAAAGATTTTATAGAAAGTAAAGTTCCTTCTTTAACCCCAACAGAATTATTGGCAAGATTGTAAAACTCAAGTACAGCTTGAGTTTTGTTTTATAATTACAATATATACATGTTGTAGATCAACATCAATAATTAATATATTAGTCTTGTAGGGAGGATCTTATGAGCATTGCTAATCGAATTAAAAACGCAAGAAAGAATATAAATCTAACATAGGAACAAGTAGCTGATAGTCTTAATGTAAGTTATCAAGCAGTGTCATCTTGGGAAAGAGATCTGTTCCTGATGTCTATAATCTAATTGATTTGGCTAAACTATTTGATGTGTCTGTTTCTCATTTAATAGAAGAAAAACCAGACTTTGAAACTGATAAGATTTTCTATGACTATAAGCATATGAAGACTTATATCCAAACATATGCTAAAGCTCATAAATTAGTTAATACTCTTAAGGCTCTGCCATATGCAGTACAAGCACATGATGATCAATTTCTTAAGAGATCGGATATTCCTTATATTTCTCATCCCTTAAACATGGTATGCCATCTATTAGCGATGAATATCGATGATGATGCCATCATAGCTGCAACCTTTATTCATGATGTAATCGAAGACTATTATAAAACTATTGATAATTTACCTGTTGATGATGAAGTAAAGGAACTAGTTAATCTATTAACTAATGAGAAAGTAAATGATTCTAATAGACCTACGATGTTAAAAGAATACTATACCAATATATCCAATAATCCCAAAGCTTCTCTTATTAAACTAGTTGATAGATGCTACAAACTAACTAAGATGTCATGGGGACTATCAAGAGAGAGAATCTTTAGAACGATTAAAGAAACTGATATTTATATACTCCCATTATTAGATGTTATTAAGAACACTGAATATGATAATGCGAAGTGGTTGTTATCATATCAAATCAATACTACTCTAGATATTTATAAAAGACTCTTGTAATCAATTAATATCAATAATGCCCTTTACTAGTCCACCACTAATAAAGGGTATTATTACTTTTAGTGTCAATCAGTCACTTTATCAGTCACCCTATGCTAATGATGATGGTTTATATAACAGTATGTCAAGATAATTTGAAATATTTTTTATGTTAAAGTGTCTGTTTTGTGATTATTATCTGTTATTAATTTTCCAATATCCTTTTCTGTCATAGCCAATACACTCAACTATGTCTTTAACTTTTTGTTTCACTTTTTTGGTAACTGATTATAATATTTCATACAACACTCTACTACTTTTTTATAATGGCTCAGAATGGTATCTTTTTATCCCTTTTGTAGAGTTTTAATATTGTCTTAAATTTTTTAAAATGGAACCCTCTTTTACAGCACCACTAGCGTACTAAAAAAAGACAAAAATAGTTGTGATAAAATATCATTACTATTAATTGAACTAATAACAAATACAAGGAGTGTAACAATATGGAAAATAAAGATGAAAAAATACCAAATTCCGAAACAAAGTAAGCTATCGAAGATGCCCATAATGGTATTAATTTAAGTAAACCATTCACCTCTGTTAAAGAGCTAATGGATGATTTGAATGCTGATGATTAATATAACTTTCTTATATTTGTCTCTATTAAAAACCGTTTTGAAGCAGTATAATAAAGGTACAAAGCTAGTACTTATTTCTTATTAATATCACCAACTGTTCGGGAATAGGTACTAGCTTCCCTTGTTTAAATTCTAATTACAATTGTCTATATATATTAAATTATTTACAAACTTTTAGGGGGTGGTTTAGTTGTTTTCTCCTAAACCACCCTACCTCCTTTCTAAGAATTTAATTATTTTACTTTCTTTATAAAGAGTAAGACGATGTGAGACAACAGCTCGTCTTACTCACCTTTTTTATTTTAGGCATTGATAAGAATCTTTATTACAAAAAAACTTACATATGCGCATAAATATCAAAAATGCTCTATAATCCTCCAAATTCACCTTAAAAACATGTATTTTGGAGAAATATAAGCATTTTTTATCTATATTCCTCCAAAACTCTATCTCCATTAAATAAGGCCCACAATGTGGACCTTATTGTTTAAAACTTATAATGAATTGAATCCTTGTATTCTTCATATAGCTTTTGGTTAAGCTCTGCACCACCATCAATATTAGCACTATAGAAGATAGGTGGATTTTCCATTCCATTGTCTACTAACTTTTGAGTTAATGCAGCTAGAATTGAGTTCATAATCACACAAGCAATCACACTAGATGTAGGAGCCACCTTTTGTTTAACTCCCTTGATCTCTACACAAGCATCACCAACAACACCATGGTTATCAATGATAATGTCTGCAAACTCATAAAGTTTTTTACCAGATGGATGCCTAGAACTAACTGTCTTAGAATATGTAAGGTTTGTTAGTACAATTACCTTAGCACCCTTTTCCTTAGCAAGCTTTGCAATTTCAATACCAACAGGATTTCTTCCAGAAACCGAATGTACAATTAACACATCATCTTCTTTAAAATCAACTCTTGATTTAGCAATCGCTTCACCATAACCTGGTGTTTGTTCCATCTTACTAGTCATCGTAATTGGAGAAGTATCTAACATTAGTTCTCTTCCAAAAATGGGATTAAACAACATTAGACCACCAGCTCTATAGAAAAGTTCTTCTGACATAATACCAGCATGAGAAGCACCGAAAGTATAGATAGACTTCTTGTTGTTGATAGCCTCATACAAGACATCAACAGCCTTTTCCATATTTCCATTTTCTTCTCTAATTACCTCGTCAATAAGACTGGCAATTTGATTTACATATTTAAATTCCATTAGGCAATTAATCTAGCAATCAAGCCTTCAACAATGCCCCATAGTGAGAAGTCTTGTCCACCATATACAAGCATCCAAGATTGAATTGTGTTGTTGAAGAAGTATGAGCCAAAGCCTACTAACAATACCATGATAATACCTGATACTGCAGCACCAATGATACAGCCTCTAACACCACCAGTTGCGTTACCGATAATAGAAGCACAACCGATTTCAAAGAAACATGTGAATGTTAATGGGATGATAACAGTTGGGAACATACCAGCAGTTAAGATGATTGTTAAGATTGAAGTAATCATCGCAACAATGAAGCCAATGATTAAAGCATTAGGAGCATAAGCGAAAATAACTGGGCAGTCAAGAGCAGGGATAGCACCTGGAACAACCTTTTCAGCAATACCCTTAAATGCAGGCACAATTTCAGAAATTAACATACGAACACCTTGAAGCATTACAGTTACACCAACACCAAAGTAAATAGCGTGTGTGAAGATGTATGTGAAGGCACCAGTCTTACCACCAGCATAGCCCCATACAGTTGCAGGATCAAAGCCGTTAGCCTTTAAGATAAATGCCATTACGATATATGTTAGGGCAATAACGATAGAACCTGTGATTGATACTTCTCTTAAGAAACCTAAAGAAGATGGGATGTTTAAGTCTTCTGTTGACTTACTCTTGTCACCAAGAGCCTTACCTAATAAACCAGAGATTACAGATAATACTGTAGTTGGGTGTCCAATAGTAAATGAATCATCACCAGTTACTTGCTTAACAAATGGTCTCATTAAGTTTGGAGAAACAACCATGTATGTAGCCGTAAATACTGTAGCTAATACGATAAGCTTAGTACCAGTTAAACCAGCGTCAACACCAGCAGCGATGAAAACAAATGGGAACCAATATAGCATATGACCAGTTAAGAACACTGATTTCCACTTAGTAAATCTAGCAACTAATAAGTTAATTGCGAAAGCTAGCAACATTACAATACCAATTTCAGTACCATATTGTGCACCGATATCAACATTAGTGGTTTGAGCAGCAGTAGGCATGATTGTATTAAATGCAGTCGCAATACCATCAATAGAGTTTCCTGTGATTAGGCCTGTACCTGTTGAAAGGATAAAGAAACCCATTGCGGTCATAGCTGTACCACGGATTACTTCTGAAGCTGACTTCTTTTGGATAATCAAACCGATACAAGCGATTAATGCTAGGAATATAGCACCTTGTCCAAATATTTCATTAATAATAAAGTTTAATATACTCATAAAAATCCTCCTATATTTTCTTATTTACATGAGTCTAGATAAGCCAAAGTTTTTTCTTCAACTTCCTTCTTGTCCATGAAGTTGTTTAATACAACTACAGGAACCTTAGCACGGTCTTTGATTCTGTCTGCTAGTTCTTTTGAAATGAAAATTACATCGCATTCATTAGATACACAAGAACCAACGTCTCCACAGAATGCTTCAATCGCAATATTATTCTTTTTGGCAATTGATTCAATGTTCATCCTTAGCATTAGTGAAGATCCACATCCAAAACCACATACTGTTTGTATTTTTGGTACTTTCATTAATTTCCTCCTTTCTTTTTTATGTAACCTACTTATTTAGTAAGTTATAAACTTCTTCCTTATCAGTACAATCAACTAGCTTAGTAATAAAGTAATCATCGTTCATTAGCTTTGAGGCAATTTTTGATAACTTTTCAACATGTGATTCTCCATCAGTTGATGCCAGTACCATGACTACTCTTACTAGTCCTTTGTCGCTTTTAAAGTCAATTCCTTCATCAAAGATAGCTATGCTTAAGCAGTTCTCTTTAACTTCTTCACATGGTGCACTATGAGCAAGCGCAAAGCCTGGCATTAGTACAATATATGGTCCTAAAGTCTCTAAACTTTCTATCATCATTTCAGCGTATCTTTTAGTTATCTTTTTCTCTTCAATTAAAGGTGAGCTAGCCAACAATATCGCTTCCTTATAATTAGATGCATGTAGACCTACTTGTATATCACTTTTCTCTATAATTTCTTCCATATTGCCTCCCTAGTTATGCATATCTAGTATTGTTTCCATATCGAAATCACCGCTCTTCAACAATTCAATGTTTTCTTCTTTGCCCAAGATACTAACAACATTCAATAGTTCTGTTTCATTTTGATCCTTAATACCCAGTACTACGATGTTGTTTATTTTCTTAGGATTGTTGTCACCAAAGTCAATTCTTTGTTTAAGTGCCATCATTGAAATGCAATTCTTTTTAATACCGTCTTCCTTACCAGCATGCACAAAGGCAGTGTTTTCAGTAAGAATCATATAAGTACCATACTTATCTACTGCATTTATCATTTCATCAATGTAGTGTTGATTAATTAAACCCTTATCAAACAATGGCTTGGCAGCTAAGCTAATGGCATTTCTCCAATAGATGTTTCCTTCACAAATAATTAAAGTATCTTTGTTTAAGTATTCTTTTAAACTATGATATTCATCTTCATTTTGATTAACTAATTGATAGCTCATTTTGCCAAAGAACAGTTCATCTATCTTATTGTTAATTTCCAGAATATCGTTATTATCAATTAATGGTTTAATCACTACTGTAGGTACTTCATCAAAATCGATATTTATAGTCGTGATAATCATGTCTACGTTGTTATTTTTGATATAGTCCTTATACTTATTAACTTCCATTGGGCCAATAATATTAATGCCTGGTATTTTAGAAATTAAACGACTTTTTAAGATACCACTTGAAGCTATTCCATATGAACATACAAGCAAGATATTTAATTCTTTACGATGGTTGTTTTCCTCATAAATGGTAGCCAGATACATGGTGATAAATGATATTTCACTATCATCAAATTCCACACCATATTTCTTTTCCATCTTGTTTAATTTCTTAGCAGTAAACGCATATAAAACAGGCATGGTGTATCTTATTTGATCAACAAGTTCATTCTTAACAACAATCTTGTTTCTTATACGATATAGTGCGCATCTAATGTGTTGTATTAAACCTGATGTAAAGTATTCAAGTCCTTCTAAGTCAGCTATAGGTTGATATCTCATCAATGATTTAATTAAATAGTCTGTTATATCTTGTGCTTCCTCATCTATTTCGATACTACTTAATTTAGTTAATTGATTTACTCTCTCATTTAGAATTAAGTTGCCTATATAATGACTCTCATTTCTATTGTTTACATACCTCAAAATAATAGAATTATATTCTTCATTGATGGTTGCAGACTTTACAATTTCGTTTACTAAGCAATTATTATCAATACGTTTCAAACAGTAATCTACAATGTTTAGTGTCTTGTCATAGTCAGCAAAGTCAAAGTTCATTTTTTCTTTTAGTTCATTTAATAAACCAAAGCCAACATCACCCCCAGTATGTTTTAAGTCATATTTAAAGACAAAGTGAATATAAGCATTACGGATGTTTATTTCACTTCCAACTAGCTTAATACCAGTACTCTTATTGATAAATACATTCAACTTAAATTCATGTAGTCTCTCTATCACCATATCAAAATCATTGATGATGGTTTGTCTTGATACTCTTAATTCTTCAGCTATCTTTAAATATGTTGTGTTATTATCATTTAAAAGATGAATGATTATATAGTCGATTCTCTCGTTCTTATCTAAGAATCTATTCTCTGAATCACTTATTAATTCTTTATATTTTTCTATATCACCATCAATCTTGATACCGTGTGATGGTTTCTTTATTAGTGTAATATTATTTAATTCAATGTAGTTTAGATCATTTTGAATAGTTCTCTTAGACACATTAAAAGTTTCTGCCAATGTATCTAATGTCATATAATCATCAGCTTTAATTAGTGTACATAGGATTTCTCTTTGTCTTTTAGTTAGCTCAATCATAACTACTCCTAACTTGATTATCCCATTGCCTATAAATTGTATAAATCATAAATCATTTCACCTATTGTGGCAACTTTTATGCTTAATGAAGACAAATTAAAAGAACCTTTATATTACGCGTAATACTATAATGAAAATTTGCCGGACATTATATTTTCATTGGTTGATTACATGCGCATATCAAAGGTTCAAATTAACTACCCTGCTGAATTAGATAGTCACTATTATTACCAATATTCTCATAAATGTGTAACAATGTTTTATATTATTTGACTATAACAAGTACAGCAATAATACAAGGTAAGGTTAGTTGTGTAACTGATACTAAATAGAATGTTTATGCTCTTGGAGTTAGTTTTTTTTCTTGACACAAAAGAGAGCTTTCTACTGTTCTTCCTTGTATTTGCTAGGTAAGAAATCTGATTTTCACAAGGAATTTAAAAATAAGTTGCAATATAGAATCGTCAACAACATGTTGACTATTTTCTATCTTTGAACTTATCTTATTTATAAAAATTATCAATCTCAAGATTCATCAAAACTTTGTAATTCGTCTAATATTCGTCTAAATAAATTTTTATTTTTATAATTTAGTCGAATGAAAATATCAAGTGTTTTAGGGCTCTTTTGTGTATTATTCGTCTAAATATTCGACTAAATATTTGACTAAATAATTATAAATTTCTTAGTTTAGTCAAATAAAATTGTTTTTATAGCCAGCAACCAAGCAAGCTATGTCAATAAGTTTTACTTTTGAATTTAAAAAGAATCTAGAATAAACTAGACTCTCTTATAACTAATCATCATATTCTAGATAAGCGCCTTTCATTGGACTTACTGCATGTCTTGCGAACATCCTTAAGACACCTGTTTTATACTTAGGTGATTTAGGAGCCCAACTTTGTTTACGCTTTTCTAACACTTTATTTACTTCTTCTATTGGCATCTCTTTTCCCTTAATACCAACTACATTTAGTTTTCTTAAAGGAACATTAATTTCAATGATATCGCCATCTTCAACCAAAGCGATTGGACCACCACTTTGAGCCTCAGGACTACAGTGTCCAATAACTGGACCTGTTGAAGCACCTGAGAATCTACCATCAGTAATTAACGCAATACTTCTTCCTAGTTCTTTATCAGAACTAATAGCCTCCGATGTATAAAACATTTCAGGCATGCCAGAGCCCTTTGGACCCTCGTATCTTATAAACACTGCATCGCCCTTGTTTATCTTATGATGTAATACTGCATCAAGGCACTCTTCTTCGCTATCAAAGACTCTTGCGTTTAACTTGGCTACAAACATTTCTTTCGGACAAGCAGTATGCTTAATAACGGCTCCCTCAGGTGCTAGATTGCCCTTTAATATAGCAATAGAACCGTCAGTACCAATAGTATGAATAACATCTTCTTTCTTGATTTCAACATTGTTTCTCTTACCGAAATCCTCTAACCACTTATTACATCTATCATAGAAACCATTATTTCTTAATTCTTCCAGATTCTCACCTAAAGTTTTTCCAGTAACAGTCATAACATCCAAATGAAGACAATCTTTAATTTCTTCCATAATAGCTGGAACACCACCTGCATAATAGAAGACTTCAGCAGGCCATTTACCACTAGGTCTTATATCTAATAAGTATTTAGCATTACGATGTAATCTATCAAAAGTATCTGCATCTAATTCAATGCCTAATTCATGAGCAATTGCAGGAATATGTAATAAGCAATTTGTACTACCTGAAATAGCAGCATGAACCATGATTGCATTCTCAAAGCTCTTTAAAGTAAGTATATCGCTTGGTTTCATATTGTCTTCATAAGCCATTTCAACAACTCGTTCACCTGCTTTCTTAGCATATTCTAGTAAGTCAGGACTATCACTTGGCATAAGTGCACTACCGGGTAATGCTAAGCCTAAGCTTTCAGCCATTATTTGCATGCTAGAAGCGGTGCCAATAAAACTGCAAGCACCACAACTTGGACAAGCATTACACTTAGCCCAATCTAATTCTTCCTTAGATATTTCATTTCTTTGATACCTTGCACTATACATGCCAAGCTGTTCAAGTGTTAACATTTTAGGGCCAGCTTTCATGGTGCCACCAGGTACGATAATAGATGGTACATTCACTCTTAACATACCAATCATATTTCCTGGTAGACCCTTATCACAACTTGCTAAATAAACAGCACCATCAAAAACAGTCGCATTGCCTTGTATTTCAATCATATTAGCTATCATTTCTCTACTAGCTAAACTATAGTTAATGCCATCCGTACCTTGACTTTCACCATCACAAATATCTGTGACAAAATATCTTGCACCAAAGCCACCAGCTTCATATACACCATTTCTAACTTCTTCAACCAACTTATCCAAATGGCCACTGCCTGGATGACTATCACCAAATGTAGATTCAATAAAAATTTGTGGTTTGTCTAAATCTTCCTTCTTCCAACCAGTACCAATTCTTAAGGGATCAAGTTCTGGTGCTAATTCTCTCATTTTTCTACTTTTTAATTCCATAAATACCTCAAAATTAAAATCAAGCACGATTATACATGCTTGATTATATTACCTATTTACTTAATTCGTAGATGGCCATTACATCCTTTTTATACATAGGAACAAAGTGACCTACAGGAACCTTATCTTGTGTTGTACACTTATCTGCCATTTCCTCGAATCTATCAAACGGAATATTCGCTTCAGATAATGTTGTAGGCATGCCAATTGACTTAGACCAAGCAACTAATCTATTAATACCTTCCTTAACAATAGCATCCTTATCGTCATGAGATAACTTAACATCCCATACATTTTCAGCCCATTGAACAAAACGATCAATATTATGCTTATAAACATATTCCATCCAATGTGGAGTAATAATAGCAAGTGATGCTCCATGAGTTGTATCATAAATACCACTCAATTCCATACCAATTCTATGACTTGCCCAATCCTGTTCACGACCAGTATTTAATAAACCATTGTGCGCAATAGAACCAGCCCACATAATCTCAGAACGATATTGATAATTATCAGGTTCAGCATAAGTCTTTGGACCATAGTTGATAATAGTCTTCATGACCGCTTCACACATCCTATCAGTTAAATCAACATGCTCAGTATTAGTGAAATATCTTTCCATAACATGAGACAACATATCGAAGACGCCAGCACCAATTTGATATTTAGGTAAAGAATATGTTAGTTCTGGATCTAGTATCGCAAACACAGGTCTAATCGCATCATTATTAATGCTCTTCTTTAACCATCCTTCTTCATTAGTTACTACACAGCTTAAACTAGTTTCGCTTCCTGCTGCTGGAATAGTTAAAATTGAACATACTTTGATTGTATCTCTAGGAGCTTTGCCATTAAAGAAATCCCATACATCACCATTGTATTTTGCACCACAGCCAACGGCCTTGGCAGTGTCAATTACACTGCCACCACCGATAGCTACAATGAAATCAATAGGCTGTTTCTTGCAGATTTCAATACCTTCATATACTTTACTTAATCGAGGATTAGGTTTAACACCACCTAACTCTACATAATCAATTTCTGCTGACTTAAGATTGTCTACAACCTTATTAAATAAGCCACTAGTTTTAATACGATCAGAGCCGTAGACAATCATTACCTTCTTAGCATTAGGACTATTTTCTCTAATCTTCTTTGCTAGTTTAGATACTCCGTCTTTCCCAAATATTACTTGAGTTACATATGTAAACACAAAATCTTCCATAAAATACCACCTTATCTATATAAGCTTGCCTTGCCTACAGAATTAAACAACTCCATTTTATTCTTAACTACTGCCTTAGTATCAACAATAGCTGGTCCCATTACTTTAGCAGGAACAAAGCCACCTGTTTCTTTATATACTTCATCTAACTTCTTGAAATATGCATACTTGATATCACTTGAAATATTTACTTTGGCAATACCAATCTTACAAGCCTTAGCAATTTCATCATCTGGATTATTAGAACCACCATGTAATACAAGAGGTACAGGAGCAATCTTCTTAATTTCTTCTAATAATTCAAGTTGTAACTTTGGAGTATAGCCCTTAGGATAAATACCATGTGCTGTACCAATAGCGATAGCCAAACAGTCTACACCAGTCTTTTCTACAAAGTCCACTACATCCTCGGGACGAGTATAAGTGATATTAGTTACACCACCTTCATCAGAATTACCAATAGCACCAATAGTACCGATTTCACCTTCAACTGTAACACCAGCTGCATGAGCAATTTCTACTACCTTCTTAGTCAAAGCAACATTTTCTTCATAAGAAAGAGTAGAACCATCAATCATTACACTAGTGAAACCAGCTTGAATTGCTCTAACACACTCTTCAACTGTATGACCATGGTCTAGGTGTAACGCAAATGGCACCCTAGAATCCTTGCATCTTTCAATTACATATTTATAGAAATCTTTCGTAACAAATTCAAATTCACCTGCAGAAGCTTCGATGATAGCTGGAGAATCACTTTCTTCAGCTTGTTCAACTACCGACCTAACAAGAGCTAACTCAGTAGCGTTGAACGCACCAACAGCGAAGTCTGCATCTTTTGCCTTGTCCAAAAGATATTTCATACTTACCAACATATACTTATCCCCTATTCGATAACTAAATCATCAGAATCATCAACATCAGCTGAACCAAGATTTACAAGACCTGCTTTTTCATCAGCTTCTGTAACTGGCTTTTTAATAATTGCAAGAACTACACCAGTGATTACTGAACCAATCGCAAGAGCTAAACAGAACATGCCTGGGTTTGTGAATAGTGGAACTGTTAACATACCACCATGTACTACTGGAGCTTCAGTTCCCCATATCATACATAGACCACCACCGATAGCACTACCGATACAACAAGCGATAACAACTCTTACTAAGTCTCTAGCAGCAATTGGGATGACACCTTCAGTAATCATACAAATTCCCATTGGAACTGCAGCCTTTAATTGTTCTTTTTCAGCACTTGTGAACTTCTTAGGTTGTAATAGGCATGCAACTGCGATACCAAATGGAGGAACCATAGAACCTAAGAACTTAATTGATTCTGGACCATATACACCATCAGCTAATAGACCATTTACGAAAGTAGAAGCTGTCTTGTTGATAGGACCACCAAAGTCGAAACATGCCATTGCACCAACGATTGCACCAAAGACAAACTTAGAACCGTTACTCATGCTAGCTAACCAACCTTGTAATGAATTAATAATCCATGCGAATGGAATACCTAGAACATAGTACATCAATAAGCAACATACAACAGTTGTTAAGAATGGGATAATCATTACAGGTAATAAACCTTTCATCCAAGCTGGAGTATGAGGAGCTAGGTACTTTTGTAAGAATAATACGAAGTAACCAATTAAGAAGCCACCAACGATACCACCAATAAATCCTGATTTAATGCTTGTACATACAAAGCCCATGATGATACCAGGCGCAATGCCTAGTCTTCCACAAATTGAGTATGCAGTACCAGCAGCGATAACAGGAACAACTAGGTTCATACCAAATCCACCAATACTATATAGGTAGAAACCTAATCCTTCAGTAGCTTGTCTAACGTTTGGATCAATTACTTG
This sequence comes from Solobacterium sp., assembly GCA_022776215.1. Taxonomy (GTDB): domain Bacteria; phylum Bacillota_I; class Bacilli_A; order Erysipelotrichales; family Erysipelotrichaceae; genus Colivicinus. The sequence continues at coordinate 18,374 of JALFIR010000008.1, forward strand.
ACCAAGAGCCATACTTAGACCAGCAGCGACAACAAGCGGAATCATGTAACCAATTGCTGTCATAACATGTTTTTTAATTTCGAACTTTTTCATATAAACCCCCTTCGAAAATTATTTCTTTAACTTACTTTCCATTGCCTTTTCAAGCTTAGCGATAAATCCTAATGGATTAGAAATTACTTTTGCAGTGCCAATCCTAACAATTGGCTTCCCCTCAAACCTTTCTTCTCCAGAAACTCTTACATCAGCTGCTAAGACAACAACGTCAGCATTTTTAATATCTTCCGGTGTTAATTCAAACTCAACGCCGATAGTACCTTGTGTCTCAATTTTGCAACTATGTCCTCTTTGCTCAGCTGCTTGTATCAACACTTCCCTGCACATATAGGTATGTGCAATTCCTGCTGGACATGCAGAAATACCTACAATATTCATCTTTTCTCCTTTCTATTCTTTACTGAATATGTTTATGACTACTTCCTTATCTTCTGTAGTCTTTAAGGTCTCTACTATACTTTGATCACATAGTTTCATTGCTACACGAGATAGCACCTTAACTAGTTCTGCCTTATCTTTATTAGCGATAGCCATCATTACAAATACGTTAACTGGCTGATTATCAATTGACTCCCAAGGAATCAACTTATCACTTCTACAAACTGCTATACAAGATTTGTTTACACCATCAGATTTGCCATGAGGAATACATAAGTTGTTAACCATTCCGGTTGGACCCTCTTTTTCTCTTTCATAAACATCTTTTAGAAATTGTTCCTTATCATTTAGAACACCACTCTTATCAAAGATCTCTACTATCTCTTTTAAGATCTCATCTTTAGTAGTTCCTTTTAGATGAAAATCAATTCTACTTTCATCTAAAGCCGTTGTCATATCTATCATTTAATCTTCCTCCTGCAAGCGGTTTCAATTTCGACACCTTTATTGTATCGAATTTTTTTCTTTTTGCAACACTAAATAAAAAAAATTTTTCTTTTTAACAAAAAAGTATTTAAAAACCCTTTAAAATAGGCAATAATAGAATTGTTAAAGGAATAATAATTTATGAAAAAAACAAAATCACTGTCATATACGACACGAATTAACTCAGTATATCCTTCTTTAAACGATACCGAAAAAAAGATTGCTGATTATATTTCTAACAACATTAAAGTCGTATCACATTCTACTATTAGTCAAATTTCTAGCGCCATTGGTGTTGCCGATTCAACTTTCTTTAAATTCACTAAAATGTTAGGCTATGATGGCTTCACTGATTTTAAGATTGCCTTATTAACAGAAGACTTTGATCCAGAGATTTCTTTAAAGAAAGAACTGAACACAAAAGATGATGATTCTACTATTGCCAAGAAGATTTGCGAATCTAGCAAGCGTTCTATAAACAACACAATAGAATTAATTGATTCTAAAACATTTAAAAAAGCTGTTGATTATATTACAACAGCTAGACAAGTAGCTTTCTTTGGACTTGGTGGTTCTAATGTTATGGCCTTTGATGCCTATCATTTATTTATGAGATCACCTTTTAAGTGTATCTATAATTGTGACTACGATATGCAAACTATGGCAGCTTCTCTATTATCAAAAGAAGATGTTGCGATTATCATATCTCACTCAGGAAAAACTTCTGGTGCTATAGAAATAGAAAATATTTGTCTTGAAAATAAGGTTCCTGTTATAGCGATATCTTCTAATCCTATATCTCCTATTGCTAAGTCAGCTAATATCTTATTACAATCTGCTACTGATGAACTAACTTATAGATCTGAGTCTATGCCTTCTAGAGTATCTCAATATTGTATTATCAATGCTTTATTCGTTACATCGATGCTTAGAGATCAAGATAACTCAACTAGAACCATTGATACTATTCATAAAACATTGAGTAAGATTGAAAAGAATAAATAAAATCCATAGTCAACCATAAATTTTGAACACAAGCAGTCGATACTTATAACAGGCTCTTTTCATAGTACACAAATTAATAGTCGGCCATATACCCTAAATTTGGGCTTTATGGCCGACGCATTAAATTTCTTAATATACAAAAAAGGAGACATGTTATCATTCACCGGTCAAACACAATCATCTGATGGCTATATTTGGTATGAAATAACTGATAACCAATGGATAGCTGATGATAATGGTAAATGGGTATACCTATTAAAGTACTAAAATTACTTAAGGGCGACAACTGTCGTCCTTATTCCATTTATCTTACTAATATCTTACTAAATATCTTACTAAATTAATTTAATTATCTAAATTTAGTAAGATGAAATAGTTCCTAATTTTTCGCTTTATCCGGTAATTTGTTCTATCTCTCTTACTAAATATCTTACTAAATATATTTCAATTACTGATTTTAGTAAGACATAAGGTTGTGGTTGCTTGTTATATTACTTGGTTTTATCATTTACTAATATCCAAGTTGCATTTACAGATTTTTTATTTAGACATTGAACTATTCCCTTTCTATTTAATGAATATAGTAAATTACGTATTTTATTTTCTTTTTGTTTTTCATCTAGGCTATCAGGCAATTTATCCATTAATAAAATTCTGAAATTTTTCCTCGTGCCAGATTTATACTCTTCAAGATATTTAACAATTAAATTACGATAATATTCGTCATTAAAACCTTTGTTCTTAACATATTGTTCTTTTTTTTCTAAACTTTTAGCAATATTAGCAGAAATGTAGATGTTAGGCGATCTACCTTCAATAACATTCAATTTTCTTAGATATTTAGCTTGTTCATTGGTTATTGGATGACGCTTTTGAACCTGATCAATTAGAAATACTGTTTGTAAATCAAACTCTGGATGTTCAAACAACAAATTCGTATAGTTTTCATCTAAGACTTTTCCATATACCGTCACTCCAACCTGGTTTCCTACTGATAAATTATAATCTGGCATAGGAAAATATTTTTCTTGTTGTATCTTAAATACTTTGCGTATTCCCATGGATTGTGTATCAATCATATTGAATTTCATCATCGTTTCCGCCAATAACTGGTTTCTATAAAATGGAGGTGTGTAATTTTTTTGAAGTGCAACTTCAATACTTCCTGGTAAAAAAGATCCCGGATTTCTTAGTGTAATTTCATCCTCTTCTTCATCTAGATTAATTCGACCTCCTAGTGCATAGTTAGAATGAGCAATGCAATTATTCATGAGTTCTCTTAAAAGCCAAGTATCATATTGTTTTGTTTCAAAAGGGAATAAAGTCAATTGATTAGGCATATATCGATAAGTTAAATTACGAATTCGAGAAAAAATACGATCACCTAATGTGATAAATGGAATTTTAAAGATTTGGTAGTCTTTAATGTTGTTTTTTGAATCATAAAGTCTCCATGCTGCTTCAGGCGTGTAATCAAATAAATAATCATAATCCTCATTTCCTAACAAAAGCATGCAAGCATTTGTTATACCACCATTTTGTATAAGTTTCATCTTTATCAAGAACTCTTCATCGCTCATAGAGTCAACTTCATTTGAGATATGTGGCTTTTGCATCTTCTCTTTGAAATTATGTCTAGCTAAAGAAATTGCATCTTTATCAAGATGTTGAATTGTAGCTCCTTTTACAAGTAATTTTGACCAGTCACGATTACCTTGTTGACGAATTCGATCCATTTTTTCTAATGATAATGGAACAAGAGAATCCCCTTCTCTAGCATAATATAGGTCTTTCCAACCTGTTGGAATACCAGCTGTTGCAGCAGGTATCTGAAACATGATTATTCTTTTATCTTCTTTTTCAACTTCATAAATTTCAACAAATGAAATACCACCAGTTGTCTGTAATGATATTTCATGTTTTAGTGTATCGAGGCCACCCTTATTACGATAATTAGTGCCTATTATTTTTTTGCCTTTTTCTTTAATACCAAAAATAAGCCATCCGCACTGTAAATTTCTTAAGTTAGCTTCATTAGACAAAGCAGAAAAGTATTTACCAATCTTATCCTTATCATAATCATTATTAGCTTCTTTAAATTCTACAGTCTCGTTCTCCCAATTATTTATGAGACTATTTAATTTTTCCAGTAACTGATCTTGTAAGTTATTGTCCATTTTTTATTCCTCCTTGCCCTTCTTATTTATCATATATTGTTAAGCTTTTAATTTATTAATCTTTTCTTTCTAAGCATGTGTAATCTAATTTTTTAATTTAATAATCGAGTTTTTATTAGAGTTGTTTTCATCTTTAGGAACATTTTTTAGCGTTGCCTTGTCATTTAATGTAATAATCAATTTGATATACACCAACCTTCAAGTTATTACTTATCTAATTTCATATAAGCTTTCTTTACAATCTGTGCCATTAACAATCTTCTTTTATTTAAAAATTCTGGATATGGCATATTTTCAAAGTTTTCAGGTAGCGCATTCTGTTCACAAGAAAGCTTATAAGATTCTTCACCAAGTTTAGTTCTGAATCTCTTAACATACTCCATTGGTGGTGTATCAGAAATGTCGATGTTGGTTTGATAGTCCAAATATGTAAAATTAGCTATTTGATTTCTGTCACGGTCACTATCAAATCCTATTTTTTCAAGATAATTCTTTGGGAAAATGTGATGTTTATCTACTGAATTTTTATTTCCATTTGTTCCCAAATTTAGATAATACGATAATTGCGTAGTACTAAATAACATAGGTGTTCCCAATACATTGATTGCAGCTATATATCCATACCAAGCTGGAGATGTTGCAGATGAACTATTTAATTCTGTAGGCAATGAATATGTGAAGTAATCATCAGTAAATTTATTAGAAATTACATAATCAAGATATCTTACAAATTCATCAGCTGTTTTAACATCTCTTAAATCCGCAAATTGTTTTTCAACTTCAGTTTCTGCTGAACCTGTGTAAAACAAGGTAATTGTGGACATAAAAATCCACTTACGTATTATTTTTTGAAGCTCTAAAGACGGAACATTATAATCGTATTTTCCAATTAGGTACAAAACATAACTAAAAACCACCGCATTAGTTGATGCAACAAAACTTCCTTTTAGATAACCAGCCGTGGCAAAAATATTCATAAATGCGTGCCAGTTATTTAGATTAGTCACCTCATCCAATGACTCTTTGAAAATCCTTAAATTTTCTTGGCGAACTCCTTGAGTAATTTCCCCTGTTTTCAGATTTTTACCACGAAGCAACATGTAAGCATAACGCAAACGCGCTCTTTTAAAACCTACACCTATAGCCATTCGTATTAGATGAGAAGGATCGACTTCAAGAATTTGATTATATGATGTGCCCTTGTTAGGTATTCTTGATTCAGCACAAAACTTATCAATCTTCTCATGAACTTCATTATCATATACAGCAATTAGTGTCTCGATAAAGTTTTTCTCGGTTAAATTCTGGCCACCTGAATTAACACGAACAAAAATGTCCGCAACATCTTCTTCATTAGCCTTTGCGTTGATTTTTAAAGTTGGCAAGGAATAAATTCTAAGATTAAGTAAGTCGTTAATATTAGTCTCAACAACGTCTTCATCATCTTCTGTTAATAAAGACTCGTTATTCTTTTCTCTTCCTTCATTAACTGTCTTAATGTATGCTTTTCTAAATCTTGAAATAGTGTGTTCTTGATCAGCTTCGAATACAGTACTAATATCACCAACCCATTCGGGGTTGCGTTCATAAGCTGGTGTCCAAACTGCAAACTCTCTAATTAAAGGGTTGAAAGAAATATGAATTCTTCTGTCTTCGTAGTTTTTATCTTTTATAGAAACTCCATACATCGCTGCAAGCAATGCGGTCAAACGTTGTTGTCCATCAATCACCAAATCATCTGGACGCTTATAGATTTTATCGTTAGTTCCAATATGGCTAGTATTTTCATAATCTTCAGGGGATGACCAAAGCATAATATAGCCAATAGGATAACCTTTCATCATTGAATCAAGCAATTCACGAACCTTGCTATCTTTCCACACGAAAGGACGTTGCAAATCAGGTAAACCAATTCGTCCATTTCTAACATCGTTTAAAAGATCTCCTACTTTACTTGGTATATTATCATACAATTCTTTTCCCACAGTTCTATTTCCCTTTCTTTTTTTGCTCAAATTATGTTCAACTTATTCGTTATTGACCTTTGTTCTTTTTTCTTCATAAGTTTCGTATTTTATACCACTATCAGCCATCATTAATGATGGACCACCAATCATCGAATCGCTATAATCAAAATCATCTTGCTTCTTTGCGGTAAACATACTACCAACTCCAAAGAATTCATCAAAGAATGATTTTAATTTATCTTTAACTGTTTGCTTCTTAAGTTCTCTATTATTGCCTCCACCGAAACGAGACATTGGTGGCAACAACTTATCCAAGCTAGTACCTATTGTTTTTATCTCGCCATCACGGAAAGAACTTTCCATAAACTTTCTTGTCTCAGTTTCTTTTAATCTTTCTTCCGTAATTATCTTTTCAAGTTCTTCTTCACGCTTATTTTCAATATAAGCATTCCATTCAGCTAAGACATCATCAACATCATTAATGCCAGCGATAAAACTTTCGATTAATGCTTTCTTACTTCTTAATTCTGGACTTGCACTAATGGCCTTATTAATAGAAACAAGAACTTCCTTATCTTCACAATTATTGTCATGATACTTTTTAACAAGTAATAGTATATAGTCGATGTTAATTTCAATTTGTTTAATAAGTTCAATTTCAAATACAATATCATCGCTAATATCTGTGTTACGTGGTCTGTTCTTAATAAACTCATCCCTTATGTCTTGATATCTACTAGAATAGTCTTGGAAATCTCTTTCACTTAATATTTCTTTACCGACAAATTCATCAAAAGAAGACAATAAGTTTTTCATTCTTAAAATTGCACCTAATAGGTTGATGAAATTCTTCTTATTCTGCTCACCTTCTATTCTTGGCTGGCTAAGTGGGAACTTTTCACAAAGTTCTTTAATTAAATCAACATAACCTTTATGTTTAATATCTTCATCATCTTCATATCCATAGTAATAATCAACAAACTTTCTAATCAAGACAATGCCGCTTGCATTCTTATCACCAAATAAAGATATTGCGGTATCAACACGCTTTTGAAGATTTCTAAAACAAACAATATTTCCATAAGTCTTAATTGAATTTAGGATACGATTAGTTCTAGAGAAAGCTTGAATTAAACCGTGCATCTTTAGATTCTTATCAACCCACAATGTATTTAAAGTAGTTGCATCAAAACCAGTTAAGAACATATTAACAACTATCAATAAATCTAGTTCTTTATTCTTCATACGTAGTGATACATCCTTATAGTAGTTTTGGAACTTATCACCATCAGTAGAATAATTAGTTTGAAACATTTCGTTATAATCTTTAATTGCTGACTCCAAGAAATCTCTAGATGGTTGATCTAATGAAGAAGTATCTTCCGAATTTTCTTCATCTAAAATGCCACCCTCAGGTTCAGCCTCATTTGCACCATAACTAAAGATAGTAGCAATTCTAAGTTTCTTTGTAGGATCAGCATCCATCTGTCTCTTGAATTCTTGATAATACATCTTAGCCATTGGAATATTAGCTACCGCAAAAATAGAGTTAAAGCCGCTTAGTCTTTGTTTATTCTTAATCTCTTCAACAGCACCATGTTTATTAGAAGCTACTTCTGATATATTAGAAAGCACATTATAAACATAAGTCTTATCACCTCTATAAGTCTTACGATCAAAATTATCCAAGATATATTGAGTAACAAGTTTAATACGTTCAGGATTCATCATAGCCTTTTCGCGATCTATATCCCAAACCTGTTCATCTTCAACTTCATCATCAATATCCATTGTCTTAATATAATCAACCCTAAATGGAAGTACATTGCCATCATTAATCGCATCAACAATTGTATATGTATGTAGTTGATCACCAAATGTTTGCTCGGTTGTAAAGTACTCTGGTCTTTTTAATCTTTCAGTATTGCTTGCAAAAATAGGAGTACCAGTGAAACCAAACAAATGATATTTCTTAAAACTCTTAACTATAGAAGAATGCATCTCACCAAATTGACTTCTATGACATTCATCAAAAATAATTACAACATGTTTATTGTAAACATCATGATTCTTGTTACCTTTAATGAAAGTTGATAACTTTTGAATAGTTGTAATTATGATACGAGCATTAGGATCTTCTAATTGTTTCTTTAATACCGCAGTTGAAGTATTGCTATTAGCAGCGCCTTTTTCAAAACGATCATATTCTTTCATTGTTTGATAGTCTAAATCCTTACGGTCAACCACAAACAAAACCTTATCAATATATGGTAAATGAGAAGCTAATCTAGCAGTCTTAAAAGAAGTTAATGTTTTACCGGAACCAGTTGTATGCCAAATATAGCCACCACCTTCAATAGAGCCATATTTCTTATAATTATTCGCAATCTCAATTCTATTTAAGATACGCTCGGTTGCCGTTATTTGATATGGCCTCATAACCAACAACAGATTTTCGGAAGTAAACACGCAATACTTGGTTAAAATGTTCAAGATTGTATGTCTTGCAAAGAAAGTCTTAGTAAAATCCACTAAATCAGTAATGACGGTATTATTAGAATCTGCCCAATAACTAGTAAATTCAAAACTATTACTTGTTTTTGATTTCTTTGAATTATTAATCGCATTAAAACGAGTACTATTAGAATAATACTTAGTATTAGTGCCATTAGATATTACAAAGATTTGAGCATATTCAAATAAACCGCAACCAGCCCAGAATGAATCTCTTTGATATCTATCTATTTGGTTAAAGGCTTCCTTAATTGCTACACCTCTTCTTTTTAATTCAACATGTACCAAAGGAAAACCATTAACCAAAATTGTTACATCATATCTATTGTTATACTTAGCACCATCATCCTTACTAGCTTCATATTGATTAATAACCTGTAAATAATTATTATGAATATTCTTCTTATCAATAAGAGTGATATTCTTAGTACTTCTATCATCTCTTTTTAATACCTGGATATTATCTTCTTGAATCTTTCTTGTCTTTTCAACTATTCCTTCGTTTTGATTAGCGATACTGTCTTTAAAAAATCTTTCCCATTCATTGTCAGAAAAGTGATAATCATTTAATTTCTCTAACTGCAATCTTAAATTATCAATTAAATCTTTCTCACTATTTATCTTTAAATACTCATAGCCTTGCTCTTGAAGCATACGAATAAATTCAGCCTCCAGAGCAGCCTCAGATTGATAATTAGTTGAACGTGATTTTACTGGTGTATACTCAGTAACAACAGTGTTTTCGCTAGTCTCAGCAACGATATTAAAATATGACATGGAAGATTCTCCTTTACATTATTCTACAACGCTTTAAACGAAAGTAGCTTATCCCTATAGCATTCATACTGTTTTTGACGCATTTCTATCTCTGCAGGAAGCCCTGTTGATAGATCATTACACAATGCATCAAACTTATCCAATATAGAAACTATTCTTTCTTGTTCATCAAGAGAAGGCAACATAATTTCTATATTCATCAATTCACTCGGAGTAACTTCGATTACTTTTGTTCCATGAGCTAATCTCTTTTTTTGATTAAAGAAAAAATTTGTATGGAAATAGTAAGAAAGATATTTAGGATTTTGATTATGACTAATTATTGCTGTATGTCCACTAACAGCAATGTTTTCACTACCTAACCAGGCTGTACAAGAACATACATCCTCAACATTTTCACTAGTTACAGCCATTACAATGTCACCTGGTTTCGCAGTTTTTGACTTATCAAAAACCTCTTGATTTACATAGGTTAGAGTTTTATCAGCATAAGCTCCAAAATGCGTATACATTTGTCCATAGTGGATACATGGCTTCCCATTTTCTACGAAATCCTTCTTTTGGAAGCTACCGCCTCTTGTAATAGTTGCAATCTCTCCAAGTTTTACAGGTGCATACCCAAACACATATTGTAAAAGCTTAATTATTGCTTGTCTGTCTGTCTGTCTGTCTGTCTGTCTGTCTGTCTGTCTGTGGCATTATGTCGCCTGTTTCAGCAAATGTCAACAACATATCACGATAATATTCATATTGTTTTTGTCTTGCTTCTATTTCTGCTGGAAGGCCAACGTTTAAATCGTTGCAGATAGATTCGAAGTTATCAAGACAATTCACAATTCTTCTTTGCACATCTAAAGAAGGAATTGATAACCTTACATCATTTAATATCGTTTGAGTAAGGCTCGGAACTCCGCCAGCTTTATTCAAGTTTTCTAAATGTTCTTTTTTTAGCAAATAATATAAGTATTTTGGCACAACTTTGTTCTCGTTTATTTCTGTATAAAACACTGTATCTACGTTCCAAAAAGGTTCATCAAGATAAAATAAATTACTAAGCGATCCTTTTCTAGGAATTAACACCGATGGTTTATCATATACATACTGGTCTACATATTTCATAACACCACCAGAACCATATACAGGATATCCACCTTCTGATAAATGCTTATAATCTTTGCCATTTCTAATCGTTGCTACATCTGATAAAACGCAATCTTTTATCTCTCCATTAGAAGGAATCAACAATTGATCTCTATAGTATTCATATTGTTTTTTACGAGCTTGAAGCTCTGCTGAAAGCTCTGCTGAAAGCTCTGCTGAAAGGAACGTGAAAGAGTCCAAAACACGGACTATTTCACGTTGTACCTCCAGTGGAGGTACAGGAATCTCAACCTCGGCCATTTTTTCTTTAGATACATTAAACCTGGTTACTCCACTTGCTGTTTTTCCTATTTGACATCTTAATTCATGTGATCTGAAAAGATGTTTTGAAAAATTAGGATCTAAAATGCTAGCATCATTCAATCTTAAGAAGAAACAGAAACTGTTTAGATAAAGTTCTTGTTCTGGTTCTTCAGTAACTACAGAAGATACCCCACACTCGTCTGGAGTCTCAGATGAACCAGTAAAGATAATATCCCCATATTCAAGTGTTCTTTGTTTTTCATTGTCTTTAATAAGAACTGTTTCTGTTGGATTGATATCTAGCGATGGATTGTTATATACATTCTTATATGAAATAAATGCCCTGTTTCCATTTTTAAAATCATTTTTAGTTTTCCCAGTTAAACCACCATAAAATTTTCCGATTTCACCTAATGTTTTATGTTGTACACCGTTAGGACATAATTGTTTCAATAACTCATCAATTTTCATAATCTGCTCTCCCGAAATTTAATAGCACAGATTGATCAAGACACTCTTTAATAATTCTGTTGTTTTCTTCTATTATATTTTTTTCTTTCGCTTTATAATTCATATACTTATCGTGTGTCCATTCATAGGAATTATAATTTTCTAAGACTGTATTCAATAATTCAATAATAGGGCTCAATCTTACTTTGTTATATGTTTTTCTGTAAATTGTGACTATTTTTTTGCTATTTTCTTGCTTTAATCTAGTACTATATTTATTACTAATCATATCTTCTATTACGGTTACAATTTCTTCTTTGGTAAAATATGCAACTATTTGTTCATCAACTTTAAAACAAAAGCTTCTTTCTTTGACTGTTTCTGGAATTGAGAGTTTTTTTGGAACTAAATATGACTCCTCGATAGAGCTATCTCCTTCCCAAGGTTTAAAATTTGTTTCTCTTATATGTTTTTCAATGCGATATTCATTTTTACAATAATCACATTCAATTTTCTCTCCAATGGTTCTATATCTAGTTCTATTCCAATCATCTTCTTCTCTATATAAAACTCTTGTTACTTTTCCTCTTCCACATGCGCACGGCGAAAACTCTGTATATTCACTTCTATCCCAACTCATTTATCTACCGCCTTCTATTTCATCGATAATCTTATCGATTTCTTCTCTAAGTTTTTGTTCTTTTGCAACAATCTCTTTAATCTTTGCATTTAACTTAACAATATCAACCTTCTCTCTGGTGTCTTCTTGTTCAACATAAGTGGATACTGATAAGTTGAATTTGTTTTCTTCAATTTTCTCAAAAGAAACTGAGTGAGCTACATATTGAATATCTTCTCTTTTTGTATAAATATCAACAATATTATTAATGTTTTCATCGGTAAGTTTATTATTTTTTGTTACTTTAACACATTCTTTAGATGCATCAATAAATAGTACTTTATTGTCTTGTTTATTTTTCTTAAGAATCATGATACAAGTTGCGATTGATGTTCCGAAGAATAAGTTAGATGGTAATTGAATTACACAATCAACGAAGTTATTTGTTATTAGATATTTTCTAATAGTTTGTTCAGCACCAGGTCTATACATGATTCCTGGGAAACACACAATACATGCTGTACCATTAGAAGCTAACCAAGATAAACAATGCATAATGAAAGCTAAGTCCGCTTTACTCTTTGGAGCTAATACACCAGCAGGAGAGAATCTTGGGTCATTAATTAGCAATGGGTCGTCATCACCAGCCCACGGAATGGAATAAGGCGGATTAGATACAATTAAATCAAATGGTTCATCATCCCAATGCTGGGGACTAATTAAAGTATCTTCACACGCAATATTAAACTTATCAAAACCAACATCATGCAAGAACATGTTGATACGACACAAGTTGTATGTAGTTACATTTGATTCTTGTCCATAAAATCCTGTTCTAATTGCGTCCTTACCCAATACTTTTTCAGCCTTTAATAGTAAAGAACCAGAACCACAAGCTGGGTCATATACTTTATTAACTTCAGTTTTTCCAACAACACCTAATCTAGTTAATAATTCAGAAACATCTGCAGGAGTAAAAAACTCTCCACCTGACTTACCAGCATTAGATGCATACATTGTCATAAGATATTCATACGCATCACCAAAAGCATCTATATCATGATCCTTAACATCACCAAGTCTCATATTTGCTACACCATTTAATAGCTTACAAAGATTTTCGTTTCTCTTTAAAACTGTTGCACCCAATTTATTACTATTAACATCAAAATCATCAAATAATCCCGCAAAGTTAGATTCTGATTCACTACCCTTTGCAGAGTTTTCAATATTATCAAACACTATCTCTAATAGTTCATTTAAGTTGTCTTTTGTGCTCCTTGTATTACCATCTCTATCAATAAAAGTAGCTGTATCACTCTCACTAGCTTTTAAGACATTAGAAAATAATTGAGAAGGAAGAATAAAGAAACCTTTTGTTTCAATCAAATCACCTCTTTGGGTAAGTGCCTCTTCATCACTCAAATTTTCATAGTTAAAACCATTATTCCCAGCCTCTTCTTCACCATTATTGATGTAATTTGTAATATTCTCTGAGATATATCTATAAAACATTGTTCCGAGCACATAGTTTTTGAAATCCCAACCATCAACCTTACCTCTAAGCTTATCTGCTATTGACCATATTGTTTTGTGTAGTTCTGCTCTTTCTTGCTCTTTCTTATTATCAATTGCCATATTATTCTCCTTCTTTTATTCAACTATTCATGTCAAGATAGTATTGTGTGTTTTTAAAACAATAGTCTAATGATTTCTTTGTAATCTTCAATGAGTTGCCATCACTAGCTAAGTTTAGTTTTGGATAAGCTTTAGTATTGTTCTTAATCATCGCAATAGCACCGCTATTATCCTCAATGCCAACCATCTTATGAGGTACTGGACCAAAGATAATATCTGAATAATTACAATTATATTCGAATCTTCTTATGTCTAGACTTTTGATCTTTTCATAATTTAAACATAGTTCCAATCTCTTTGGGTTAATACCATTCTTTTTTGCTACACTTTCGATCTCTTTAACATCAATTGCTGATTCACCAATAATAACAATCTTCGCATTATGCGTATACTCTGTATTGTGTTCAACAACAAATTCACTACAATCAATTTTTCTTAAATAGTTTTCTAATTCATTAGTTCTATTTGCGTTTTGAAGTTCTCTTGTAACTTTTTGTAATACTAAGGTTTCTAAGTCCTTTATTTCTAAATCACTTATCACCATATCTATTCACCAACTTCATCGTCATAAATAGAATTTAGTTTCTCTTCTAATATTGATAGTTTTTCCTTAAGTTCTTTTATATTATTCCTAATTATTAAATATCTATTTGCGATTGTTTCTTGTGTATCCATGTCTAAAACCGGAACAAGAATATTTAATAAATCTAGTTTATTAATATTAATTATTACAGAACCTGTTTGTATAGATTTTAAGAATTGCTGTCCTGTTTCACTATTTAGATAATTACAAACATATATAGGATTAACTTCATCGCTAGTAATCCTAATTACTTGTAAATTATTGTATGGAATTAGTTTTTTATCGCCAATGTTTGTAACTAGTCCAATTTTAATTGCTGTGCCTTTAGTTGAGATTAATATATCGTTTTCTTTTAAAAGATATTTTGTAATCTTGTCTTCTTCAACATCAATACTAGTTAATCCATCAAAATCAATTTCACCATTATCAATGTTTGAAATCTTAACAACACTAACATTCCCCTCGCCTGGATTTAATTCTTCAATTTTTCTTGAAGTGTATTGATATCCACCTAAAACATTTGCGATTTCCTTAAGTGGTTTAGGATTAATTAAATCAATGTCTGATACATCATTAAAATATTGGTCAAGATTCAAATTATATTTCTTTGAAGCTATTTCTTCGTTATTAACAAACATCACATATTCAGAATCGTTATTATTAATAATATTTTTAATTTTTTCTATATCTATTTTTTTGTTTGCCGACTTTGAATTCAACAAACATTCTTTTGCATCGACTAATCTTACTTTCTCATTTCCTTTAGAGAAAACCATTATTACATAGGAAACAACGGTAGTTGGATATGAACCAGCTGGCATTCTAATTATTGTATTAAGTAAGCCTTTTTTAACAACTTCTTCTCTACTTAGTGAATCTGGAGTATTATACAAAACTCCAGTAGGAGCAATTGCAATAGCAACTCCATTTTCACTTGTTAGGTTTATTGCTTTATAAATAAAATTCCAATCTGACTTTGTACGATTTCTCTTATAAGCTAATATATCTTTTTCGTTTGCAACTGGATCCTCATTTGTTCTAAGTGACCAAGGATAATCTACAAATACCAAGTCATATCTATCATCTATTTTCGTTTTTAATACATCGCAATTAGTTAAGTTTACCTTTTTACCAGCAACAAACATCCTCATTTTGCAACTTAAATTATCAAAATAATTTATCTCACAACCACTGATATTTACAGCAGCATTTTTGTTTGAAACTTCTTTTAAGAAGTTTCCTTCTCCTGAACATAAATCTAGAATATTGTTATATTTTTTTATATCAACTAGTTCAAAAATTACATCGATAATAACTTTATCTGTTTGACGATTTTCATATTCTTTGAAATCATAAAACTTTTCAAAAAACATTACTGCTTCTTCATGTTTAAGATTAACTAAGCAATCGTAATATATAGTATTTGAGGCATCACTATAAGACAACAATCCCGTATTAACAATTTCCTTTAATATATCAGAAAGCTCCGTATTAGTTTTTTTAATTTTATTACTTTCTTTTTCCAAGTGTTCTTCTGTTGCTTTTCTATTTGAAAAATCTATGCCGTCTAAATTAACGCCGTATTCTGTTACAATTTTTAGAAAACATAGGGTTTTTAAACATCTTGAAGATAGTATGCCTCTATAACGATTTAAGTTATTCCAATTATTTAATACTTGTTGATTGTTTTCCATCTAGTAATCTCCTTTTAAGTTTTATAAAACTTATTACACTTAAATAGTATAAAAGAATATCGCTTATGTCAATAAGTTTTACAAAACTTAAACTAACACGATATTCTTTTAATACGCCTGTTGTCCAAATACGGAAACTTGTTGCACGGCAAGAGTCCACACGATAACCGACGGATATAATTGCATCTAAATTCTAAAACTGAGTAGGTTTTTTTCGTCTGTCGCAGTTGCCGAGATTTTCTCGGTAACTGAATTTTTATCTAATTTGCCATCACAAAGATGTTTTTCATTATCAATTGCCATAATATTATTCTCCCTTTAATTATTTAACAACTTCCCTATATGTCTCATCAATGATGCTATAAAGGTAACAATAAACAGGCTTAGAAGATAGAGATTCTATATAAGTTCTATAACCATTTAATTGTTCATCATAATGTACATCATCAATTGTTTTAGTCTTATAATCAATGATCACAATCTTGTCTTCGTATTCAAGTAACAAGTCTATAAAACCATGTTTACCATCATCCATGAATTCATATTCTTTAAAGATTTTAGCTTCTTTAATGTTTTCAAGTAGTGGTGAATCAATAAATGCTTTTATTTTGTTTATATATTTATTATCTACACTTGTATAATCAGGATTCTTAAAATCCAACATCTCAAGATAATAGTGGATCTTAGTACCAAGTTCCATTTTATCTAAAATATCTTTAGTAATTAAACCTGCTTGTTTAGAGAAATGTGAAGTAGTTACTTCTTGTGGTATAACTTCGATATTAGGTTTTAATATTAGCTTGTTTGATTTTGTAAGTGTTGTAAACAAATCCTTTTGGATTATATTCTCCTTAATCTCAGGAATATCTTTATTAATTATAAAATCACTTAAATCATTCATAATATAAGTCAACATAGAAGAATAATTCTTAATAGAAGCCTTAGTAACATCATCTAAATTATTATCTATTGGTTCAATCTTCTCATCAAAAGAATTGACAATAATCATCTTCTCTTTAGCTCTAGTTAGGGCAACATAAAACAGCCTAATCTTCTCACCAATATCCTCAAGATCATAATTATATTTATAAAGCTCTTGAACAAAAGTATCCCTAAGACCCATATTATCTATAAACGTTGGCATGATAATACCGTGTTCCTTACTAAACAAGAAATCACCTTTCTTATCTTGCTGATTAAAATCATAAGACAAACAAGGATAATAAACCACATTATACTCAAGTCCCTTAGACTTATGATAATTAGTGATTCTAACCGCATTCTCTACCTCACTACCAATCCTAAACTTAATATCATCCTCTCTATCAAACACATCAACAAGATAATCATTAAAATCTTTATAGGTATAACCTAGATTATTTAAATTGTTCGCCAATTGGTACAAATAATCAATCTTTACATTAGAGGCATGAACATCCTTAATCTTAACTAACTTACTATAAACATCAAAAGACTCCATAATCTCATCCAAGATATTTGAAATAGTCTTAGTATCGATGTTTGTTTTAATATCGTTTATTTTTATATAAGTTGGTGAAGTAAATATTTGATTATTGGTAATATTATTAAAAATATCCTCATCACTTGTCTCACACAAGAAACTTCTCTCTAAAGAGATATAAGCATGCTTATCATAATTCACCAACAACTTAAAAATACTTCTAATAACTGTCAACAAATCAGACTCAGACATCTTCTGTTCAGTCTCAATAAAAGTAGGAATATTGTTAGCAGTTAACACTTCCTTAAACACATCAAACTTACTAGACCTATCCATCAAAATAGTAATATCTCTATAGTCACATAGATGATCCTTTAGTTTGAAAGTATTAACCCTACTTTTAATATCATCCGCAATAAGTTGAGCCTCTATATATGCACTGTCTATTCCCTTTTGCTTCTCATAAGACAAAATCTCACAAGCATACCTATCATCCTTTATATAAGATGAATTACCAGCTATTAGTTGATGACCCCTTGTATAATCAGCACCACCAACACTTGAGGACATCGTCCTATTAAAAAACAAATTAATATCCCTTAACACTTCAAACCTACTTCTAAAGTTATTAGTCAAATCAATCTTCTTACCATTAATACCCTTAGAATAATTCTCATACTTAGTTCTAAAAATATCAGGATTTGCATATCTAAAACGATAAATAGACTGCTTAATATCACCAACTACATAAACATTATTATTAGATATTTTGCTGATTAATAGCTCTTGAATATCACTAGTATCCTGATACTCATCAATCAATATTTCATAGAAATTATTCTTAATCGATTCTCTAATCTCATCATTTTTATCAACAACCTCAATAGCCAACTTAGCTATATCAATAAAATCATAGAAATTATTCTCTTTCTTATAAATATTAATTCTTCTATTTAATTCCTCGGCCAAATCTAATAAACAATTAACATAATCTTTATTTATAAGTACATCATTTATAAGAGTTGACTTATCGTACTTAGTTAATTCATTGATTTCCTTTATTATGTCCTTAATCTTATCCTTTAATACTAAGGCATCCTCATCATACTCTTCCTTATTCTTCTTCCTAACAGGAGCAATATTAGCTACATAAGAACGTATTTCTTCATAACTTGATAAATTATTAATACCCTGCCAATTGTTAAAGAATCTATTCAAATCATCAAGCTCACTTATTTTATTTAGTAATTCATCAACCTGCTTAAGCTTTTGAAACAACAATGAAGTATAACTATCAAGTTCATCATTTAAATGAGAAGCTGAAAAGAATAAATCATTATAAGTTTTAATAAAATTATCCCTATCATAAATAAGATCCAATTTCTTATTCAAACTCTTCACAAAACCCTTAACAACATCATCATCCTTAACACAATACTTAGAAATAATATCTTTGAATATATCATTTGAAACATATTGTTGTTCAAAGATTTCATCTAAAAACTTATCAGTAATCCCATTAATAATATTAGAATCAGCTATATCAATATCCTTGTCTACATTTAAAAGTTGATGATACTTCTTTACCAAGAATAAAGAATAGGCATCAAAGGTCATAATATAAGCTGAATCAATTTTATTTAATTGTGCTTTCTTAAGATCAGGATCTAAAGAATTATCCTCTACTAAAAGTTTAATAACCCTCTGTTTCATCTCAGCAGCAGCCGCATTAGTAAAAGTTAAAACTAAAAGTCTATCTACATCGATATTATTAGCTAAATGATTAAAAACCCTCTGAGTTAAAACTTTAGTCTTACCACTACCTGCCCCAGCTGAAATCATGGTGTTATATACAGGAGTAGTAATAGCTTCTAATTGCTCATCAGTATATCTAATCCCCATCTACTGCTTCCTCCTTTTTAGTTTCATAATAAGCATAATCCTTAATTCTCTTATAACAGATATCCTTATATCGACAATAAGTACATGAAACATTCTTATTATCAATTACCTTTGGATTAATACTAAAGTCATTATTTAGAATACTTGTTGATGCTTCTAGTATTTTATCCTCAACAAGCTTAATCATATCTTTCATATCTTGATCTGATATAACCTTAGAATTCTTAGACAATTCACCATTTTTAGTAATAGCCAATTTAGAAACAACATTAGACTTGCCATCTAAATCTTCTAGAATATTAATCCTACTAATATCACTTGAAGTGAAACCTGTTAACTTCATATCCTCGTTCTTTTGAGTCTCTATGTCTTTCTTTTCATCATAAACATACTTAGGTGCTACTAGATGTTGAAGATAGAAACCAATTATCTTAGAAGGATCTTCTTGTAGTAAGTATAAATATGAAGGTAATTGTAAATTAAGCCCAAACTCAAAATACTTATCTTCAATCTTTGTATTACCAGTCTTATAATCCACAATACATAGATTATCTTTACACTTAAGTATCTTGTCGATAAAACCTTTGAAGAAGATATTATCTCTTAACTTTAACTTAATACGCTTTTCACATTCAACATCATCAAAATAAGATAATTCTTTTTGTTTAAGGATGATATTAAAATCTTCCCTAATCTCTTCCTTAATTTTCTTGTTAAAATACAATTCTTTAGCACTAGTAAAAGTAACCTGATTATCCCAAAGCTCATCAAAATCTTTAGTATTATCTAAGACCATTTCTTGTAAAACATTATGGGCAATAGTACCAATAGTATTAAAGAAAGTAATATCAGAGTCATCTGGTCTTAAGATATTGTCTAGGTAATACTTAAAGGCACATTCATAATAACTTTGCATACTACTATAAGATAATTCAACTGTTTCCTTACCTACATTAAAGTTCTTATAACTATTATCATAATCACCATAATTATTTCTGTCGTATGTTGAATACATCGAATCTAAATCATCATTATGCTCACCATACTTATCAAGATTATCCAACAGTTCACCATATCTATTCCTATTAGACTTATCACTATGTAAATATTTATTTGTATACGAAATATAATTCACATCACTAAACAACATTTGTCTTTCATACTTATTAAAAGGTGAATTCTTAGAATAAGACAAATAAAGATTCTTAATATTAGACAAGTTACAAATTAAATTCTCTTTAATAATTCTATTCTTATCATTAGTATCATCAATACCTAAAAGACGACACATCTCATTATCTAAGTATTCATTATCTTTCTTATATGCTGGCACCTTATCATTGAAGCCTAAATAGAATACATAATCAGAGTCACTAAACAAATAATTATTTGAAACAACCTGGACTACATCCTTATACTTCTTATTCAATTTAATATGTTTTAAATCTTCGACAATAAAGTCATAGGCTTCATTTAAGTCTAAGTATTTATTTAAGATATTAACTAAATCTTTATTAGTTAATTCATTATAAATAGTCTCTCTACCTTTTAGCTTAATGTCCTCTAAGAACTTCTTAGCTGCTTCTGTTCCATATAAGCTATTATCACTTGGATAATTTACTTTAAAGTCATAATAAGAATTATATCTTTTAAAATAATTCTCATATTCATTATCCGCAACAATATAGATATTATTGATGTCTATCCCATTTTCTAATAATTCAAAAATTGATTCATAAACATACTCAAGTTCTGATTCAATAGTATCAAACTCATAGATGTTATAGTGTTTATCTATGATAGTACCTTTAAGTACTTTTGCATCATTTAATCTTATGTCTCCGTAACCATATACGATAGTATCTTTATTATGTTTGTTAAATAATGGATCTAATATCAATAAGTTTTTATCAAGTAGTTCCTTCTTAATCTTTACTAAATCATTTAACTTATTATTTGGATAATTCTTATCTTCAACAAAATATAAGCTCTCAATTATTTCCTTGGCATTATTTAGTGTATAGCCATAAGTATCCATCAAATACTTAACAGTATGATAATCATAATCAAAATAATATCTTTTCTTATATTCTTCTAAAGTCATAAAAGATATATCAACAAGACTCTTATTATTAGCAAGTATCTTCTCTTTAATGTCACTAGGACATATCAACAACATATTATCCTTGATATCTATTTGATGCATCTAGTAGTACCTTTCTAACCTCTTGCCTTAAAGATAGAGGTTCTAGTAATTCAACTGATTCAACATACTGAAGACAAAACTTCACGATGTCTTCCTTTCCACACTTGGTATAAACCGTAAAAGTTTCACCCTCATCTGCCAACATTACATCCTTACCAAAAGTATCAATGATGACATCCAAAGCCTTTTTATCACATCTTAGCGTAACCCCTGTTTCATCACCACTAAACATGTAAATCTTATTGTTGGCATAAGTATAGGCATCAAGATTCTTAGGAAGTCTTAGATAGTATTCATCTACAAGTTCAATATCTTTCATTCTATCTACTCTAAAATGAGATAAACTATCATGATTCTTACCCTTACCTACCATATAAACCCTATCCCCATTAACTACTAAGAAATATGGACTACGATAATAAGCATCATCTCTGGTATTGACTAGTTTCTTATTAATATCATAATGAGTATAGTTAAACTTAATTACTTTCTTCTCATTTATAGCTCTACTTATTTGTTCGATATTTAGAAGAAATTGTTTATTATCCTTCTTCTTTTTATTAGGAAGATAAACATTCTTAAAATAATCATTTCGCTTATATCTACTTTGACAAGATAATAATTTATTAACTAAGTCTTTACTAGCTTTATCAGGTATAAAGTGTGATGCGTGTACTGCATTACATAATAAAAGAACTTCTGAATGTTGAAACAGACGATCTTTTAAGTAATAACCTATTTTATTTTCATTGTAGTCAGAAATGTCATAACCAAAGTTAATCAGCATTTCAATGTTACGATACAGTGTTCTTCTATCTATTGTTATATTATATAGTTTCTTTATTAAGTCAGTTATCTCGGTTCTTGTTAGTGGATGGTTCTCATCGCTGAACTCTTCTAACACTTTATATACAGCAAGAATACTAGTCTTCTTTTCTTCCATATAATAACTCTTCTTGATATTTCTTTGATTCAACTAACATAGCTTCCAAGAAATTTAAATAATATTCCTTCATTTCTCCAGTATCCTTAGACAGTCTTTCTTTCATCGACTCTTCTCTTTTACTATCAAAAATAGGCATGTTATTTTCTTTCTTATATAAAGCAACATTAGACACTACTTCCATTCTCTTTAAGAACAATTCCTTCATTTGATCATCAATCTCATTGATCATCTTACGACATTCCATTAAATCCATATTAAATAGTCGAGTAGGCACTCGACACTCCTTTCTCTTTACTTTCTTTACTTTTATTTTGATTAGGTAATGTCGAGATTACCCCTCACGGAACCGTGCTTGCCATTTTCTAGCACACGGCTCTTCTAATATGTGAATATTTAA
>JALFIR010000081.1:0-63545 GCA_022776215.1 Solobacterium sp.
AAAGTAAATTCAACACATAAAAACAGTGTCAATCATACGATTAACACTGTAATTCCAAGAGTAAATTCACCTATTTCTTTTGAAGGCTTTAAAGTGGAACTTAACTTTTTACTTCAGCTTGATATTATTATTGAGAAATTGCACCTGTTGGGCAAGTACCGCAACAAGCACCACAATCAATACAAGTATCTTCGTTTACTTGGCACTTTCCATCAGCATCAAGATTTAAAGAGCCTGTAGGACAAACATCAGTACAAGCACCGCATCCTACACAAGTATCAGTATCAATTTTTACTGGCATGTATTAGATCCTCCTTCTTTCTTATAATTATAGCCTAAATAGCCATAAAAATAGCACCTAGATTATAACCCAACAAACTAATTACGATAATAGAAACGACCGCAAAAACACCACCCCAGACAAACATTGACTTACTATCAGTCCAACCAGAACCGATAGCTACTGTATTAATAGTAGATTGCCCAGCTGGCGTCATATTACAAATACCAGCACTAAAACCAATTAAACAAATAGCTGCAGGAATACAAATTGTTCCTTTTGGAAGTGATGATAGCACTGTAAGCATAATTGAAGAAACAACAGTTGTAGTAACAATATTACTAGAGAAATTAGTCTCAATTACAGCCCAAGCTACAAAGAAAAAGACAAGAACACTAACCGATAAGCCACTGGCAACAGGACCCATCATATCAGATAACCAAGTAGAAATACCTAAATCCTTATTAGTAAGTGTTGCTCCAACTAAAGTAGCAGCAGCTGTCATCAAAATAGAACCCCACATAACACCCTTAGTAGTTGCCTCTTTAAAGTTTAATAATGGCTTACCATCAAAAGAAATCACAAACATCAAGATACAGCCAAGAAGTGGTGGCATCGCTGTTGTCATGCCATTAATCAAGGCATAATATTCAGGCATTGCGTTCTTTACAAGAGATGGTGAAATCCACAAGAACACCACCAACACCAAAACACCAATAATAGCCTTCTCACGAGCATCAGCCTTAGCTATACTGCCTCTTAAACTAATCGCCTTAGCAGTATCAATATCCTTAATATCATCAGGTCTATAAATAAACTTAAAAATTAAAACAAGTAAAACCAATAAAACAACACCAGTAGGAATACCAAAGGCCATATATTCAAAAGCGCTAATAGGATAACCAATTTCACTACCTGCAAAATAACTCATCGCCAAAGTTGGCCAAACATGACCAATAGGAGTCATACCCGATGATAATGAAATACAGAAAGCACTACCCATCATAAGCATATTACCAGTCTTACTACCCTTTTTAATATCCAAAACCTTATAGATATCCTCTAAGAAAGGTAGGAAAGCTACAAACAACACTGAAGGCGAAATAAATAAGCCTATAAAAGTTATAGCCCCAAACAAGAAACATACAAAATGCCAAGGTCCCTTTCTGGCCACCCTATTAGTAATAAAAGCTATCGTAATTCTTCTTACAAAATTAGTCTGTGATAAAGGATAAACAAGAATAAAAGTAAACAACAGGAAAGCTACTGTTGAATTACCAAATGATCCCTGTAACATCTTATTAAAGCCATAAGATGGAAGTAAACCTATCATAAAAAGTGAAATAAGTGATGGCCAATCAATAGACACATTAATCCACATGATAAGTGAGGCAAAAAAGATACCTATTGCCCATAATGACTCATGAGACAAACCCCAGGTCATATCTGGCAACAAATAGAAAAATAAGATTACTAACATTGAAACAAGTAACGATATATTTCTCTTAGTAAATAAATTCTTCATCAAAATAATCTCCTTACAATAAATGGCATGCTATACATGCCATTTATTTTACTTTTCTTTTACTATTAAGTCTAATGCGTCAAGTTGTTCTTGATCTACATTACCTGGTGCATCAGCCATCAAATCATAAGCGGTAGCAGTCTTAGGGAAAGCAACAACATCCTTGATATTATCAGTACCACACAAGATCATGATAAGTCTTTCTAGACCAATACCACAACCACACTCTGGTGGCATACCATATTGGAAAGCATCCAAGAAGAAACCAAATCTTTCTTTGGCTTGTTCTTCACTTAAGCCTAGTGCCTTAAACACCTTAGCTTGAACATCTTGATCATGGATTCTAATAGCACCACTTGATAATTCATAACCATTTAATACAAGGTCATAAGCTCTAGAGAAACAGTTACCCTTATCATCCTCAAGTTTTGCGATATCCTCGTCTCTTGGGCAAGAGAATGGGTTTGATGCAGCCTCATATCTTTGTCTATCATCACTCCATTCATACATTGGGAACTCTACAATCCACGCAAAACAGAACTTATTCTCATCAATTAAGCCTAGTTCCTTAGCAACCTTACAACGTAAAGCACCTAAAGCTACATCAGCAACTGACTTCTTATCAGCTACAAACAACAAGGTATCATTTTCACTTAAGCTAAATTCATTTTTCAAAGCATTCTTTTCATCATCACTCAAGAACTTAGCAATACCACCTGTAAAGTCATTATTCTCATACTTAACAAAAGCGACACCCTTTGCCTTATAAATCTTAACAAACTCAGAGAACTTATCAGTTTCCTTACGAGAAAAGCTATGATTATCAACCTTGATAGCCTTGATTACACCATTATTTTCTAGATTAGTCTTAAATACTGAAAATTCAGAATTTCTAAACAATTCAGTTACATTATGTTGTAACATCTCAAATCTTAAATCTGGCTTATCACTACCATATTTTTCCATTGCATCTAAGTATCTAATTCTTGGGAACCTTTCAAGTTCAATACCCTTAAGTTCCTTAAATACTTCATGCATACAGTCTTCAACAATCGCAAACAAGTCCTCTTCACTCGCAAAACTCATTTCCATATCAATTTGTGTAAATTCAGGTTGTCTATCAGCTCTTAAATCCTCATCTCTAAAGCATCTAGCGATTTGGAAATAACGATCCATACCTGAAATCATCAACAATTGTTTATATATTTGTGGAGATTGAGGCAAGGCATAGAACTTGCCATTATATAAACGAGAAGGAACAAGATAGTCTCTAGCGCCTTCAGGAGTTGATTTAGATAGAATTGGAGTTTCAACTTCAATAAAATCATGATCATGTAAAACTCTTCTAAAGATAGTAGTAACCTTATCTCTTAAAATTAAATTCTTTTGAAGCACAGGTCTTCTTAAGTCTAAGTAACGATACTTTAATCTTAAATCCTCAAGAGCATCTGTTTCATCCGCAATAATCATTGGAGTAGTCTTAGAAGAATTTAACACCTTAACTTCCTTAACTAAAACTTCAATTTCACCAGTTTCAAGCTTAGGATTAGGTACTTCCTTAGCACTAACCTCACCCTTTACCCAAAGAACATATTCATTTCTTACATCCTTGATAGCCTCAGTATGAGCCTCATCAAAAGTAATTTGTGTAATACCATAACGGTCTCTTAAATCAATAAAGACAATAGAACCAAGATTTCTTCTCTTTGAAACCCAACCAGCCAATTCTACTGTTTTACCTACATCATCTTTTCTTAATTGTCCACAAGTATGTGTCCTATACATTTATCTATCCTCTCTTTCTTCAAGATAATCAATTAATTCATCAAACTTGATTGTATTTTGTTGTTTAGTAATCGTATTTTTAATAGTAACCATACGATTATTCATTTCATCCTCACCAATAATCACAACATAAATAGCATGCTTACGATCACTTGACTTAAATTGTGACTTCATTGAACGATCATAATAATTTAATTCAGTAGTATAGAAGTTATTACGTAAAGTAGTAGCTACCTCCAACGCATAAGAACTGCCCTTTGTCATATCGATGACATAACAATCGATTTCTTCTTCAATTGGAGCCAAGGCATCCTCAGCCTTAGCTAAGATTAATAGACGTTCTAGTCCAATCGCAAAGCCAATACCTGATAATTCAGGGCCACCTAATTGTTTAACCAAATCATCATAACGGCCACCTGCAAAGACAGTAGCTTGGGCTCCAGCACTCTCGTCTGTTGAAACAACTTCAAATACTGTATCGGTATAATAATCCAATCCTCTTACAAGTGAATCTTCTACAACATAAGGAATCTCTAATACATCTAAGTAAGCTTTAACCTTCTCAAAATATTCCTTAGCTTCATCAGTTAAATAATCTTTCATCTTAGGTGCATTTTTGACAAAGTCCTTATCTCTATCAACCTTACAATCTAAGATTCTTAATGGATTTTTAACTAGACGATTCTTACAATCCTCACAAAGATCATCCTTATAGCTTTCAAAATGTGCCTTCAGTGCATTAGCATAATTAACTCTAGATACGCTATCTCCCAATGTATTAATCAATACTTTAACATTTGATAGACCTACTAACTTAATGTAGTTATAACCTAGAGCAATAGTTTCTGCATCAACCAAAGGTGACTTTTCGCCAATATTTTCAATACCCATTTGAGTAAATTGACGTTGTCTTCCTTTTTGAGGACGCTCATGTCTAAACATTTCCTCAATATAAGCTAATTTAACAGGCGTATCCATATATAGCTTATTTTGAATAACACTTCTTACAATACCCGCAGTGCCCTCAGGTCTTAAAGTATATAAGTCCTTATCATTAGGAGAAAAAGTATACATCTCCTTGGTTACCATATCACTGGTATCATTGTCTTTTCTAAAAACGCCTGCATATTCAAATACTGGTGTTTTCATTAGCTTGTAGCCATATAAATCAAGCATGATTCTAAATGAATCTTGAAGATCTTCGAAATTTTGTAGTTCTTCTGGCAATAAATCGTAAGTTCCTTTTACTGTTTGATACATAAATACCTCCTAAAAATATAAAAAAGGTAGCACAAGGGTGCATAAGCACGGTACCACCTTATCTTTAACTCTAAGCTCTTAACGCGAGTAACGACCTATCTTTTAAATAGATTCTAAAGAAGTGTCACTTATATCTTTTACTAAAACTTGCACCAAAACGTTTCTCTCTATAAATAAAAGACATAATCATTTTCTTTGTCGATAGAAACATTATACATCAATTTAATAGAAGTTGACGTGCTTTAAGCTTGCTAATTGAAATAAACGCAAATAAACAAGAAATAAGAATAAAACTATCATTGATTAGATAGATATAAACAACATCCAATGTACTTATGCTTATCTCGTATTCTTCATATAGAGCTAATTGTTTCTCAAAGACATCAAAGTCTTCTTGATTACCTGATATCATTGCCATACGCTCTTGTCTTTTAATATTAGCCTCCAGCATCTTATCGGCAGAAGGCTTAGCCACTCTTATGCCTATTGGAAAAGACAGAGATATAGATAAGAAAGCTATTATTAATATCTCTAGCGCAAAAGAAATAATCGATAATAATTTACTTTGTCCTATTGCCAACAATACCGCGTATTCATGAATTCGCTTCTCATTTAAGAAAGTAATCACATTAATTAATAATAAGCAGCTAATAATAACCATGACAATCTTTATCACATTATAAAGATCTTTTAGACTCTCACTAGGTTTAACTACCTTGTTATATTAATCGATATTAGAACCAATTGTATAATTCTTAGTTTCTTTATCAAGAATGTCTTTAAAAGTTAACTCTAGTTCTTCATAAGTCGTTCCATAAGCTTTAATACCCATATAGCTTGGTGTAAGCCTAATGTTATTTTCTTTAGCGATACTAAAGAAATCATCTTTATTTATGATGAACTTTGTATTTTCATCATAATAAGGATTTTTACCAGATACAGAAGAATCATTGTTTATAAAGAAGCCAGCTACTTCAAAGGTATAAGGCTTATCCTTAATATAAATATCTATCTTATCCCCTTCTTCTACAAATGTATTAGTGCTCACCAAAACTTGATTGGTATCACTAAAATAATTAGTTATTTCATAGTTTGAACCACCAAAGGCATCATAGGATACAGCTGAAGCTAAGATACCGTTAGACTTAGTTCCATATTCATCTTTTGTGTAGGCCTCAGTAGCATAAGAAGACTCATAACTACAGTTATTATCTCTACAATAATAAGTAAAATCATCATCAATATCTATACAATCTTTATTATTTCTAAATTCAACATCATTTGTATAAACACTTATTTCTATGTTATCTTTTACACTATTTGAGATATTAGTGCCAAGTCTAGATATACAGGTTGCAACAACAATAAAGAAAGACAAGATAAAGATAATCGAAAAAATCAGGATTGAGTCTTTCCTTCTTGTGATAATCGATTCAAATATCCTTTTAAAATAATGTTTACTCATAAGACATTCTTAGTTTTTTGATCAATGCGAACCACATGATCACACATATTAGCCAATTCATTATTATGAGTAACCATAATAATAGTCTTTCCAAATGTTTCCACTAGTTCTCTAAATAATATGATAATACCTAAAGATGTTTCATAATCTAGATTACCAGTAGGCTCATCGGCTAAGATGATTTCACCATCACAGGCAACTGCCCTTGCGATTGCCACACGTTGTTGCTCACCACCCGATAGCTTATTCACCTTACGTTTAGCCTTATTCTCATCGATGCCAAAACGACTTAAATAGCCATTTAACATGTCCTTATTAACTTTTCTTTTCTTGTCAGTAATACTGATGGCAGTTAAGATATTGTCATAGACATTTAAATAATTTAATAAGTTATAGTTTTGAAAGATAATTTGAACATCCTTCTTATGATAATTATCATAGCCGATATCCTTGATATCATCTCCCCTATATAAGACACTACCTTCCTTTGGTTCGTCTAGTCCCGCTAGTAACATCAATAGCGTTGTCTTGCCACTTCCTGATTCGCCTACGATAGAATAGAATTTTCCTTTTTCGAAAGTATAGTTACACTTATCGAAAATAGTCCTCGTATTAGAACCATCTTTGTAGTAGTATGATAAATCTTTAATTTCTAATATTTCTTTCATAGACATCTCCTATTCATCAATCATTATTTTTCTAACTTTGATAGTAAAAATTTGTATTGGGCTAAGTATTATCGTAAACAAGATAACTACAGTTTGAATTAAACATATTTTGATTAAATCAACAAAGTTAATAGTCAACTTAGTCTTGTTTAAAATCGATATACTGTCAGAATAATCTAGGGTCTTGTCGTTAAAGATGTCACTCACTTCAGGATTTAGATCAATCTTATTGATAAATTGATTAGATATCATATTAGACACAAAAGCCGCTATTATCATCGTAAAGACAATAATAATTAAATACTCAAGCACTAGTTGTACCATGATAGCTACTTTACTTTCTCCTAAAGAAGCTAATAAGCCTATTTCCTTTTTACGTCTATTTAAGTCTAAACTAACAATAAAGATTGTTAATAAGATAGATACGACAAAAGAGAATTTAAATAAGATGTCTGAATTCAAAGACAAGGTATCTAAATTACCTGCAAAGCCATAGTAGGCATCTAAGGCTGTTTCATATTTATAGTTGCGGTCACCAAATTCATTTAGTTCCCCGATTTTTTCAACAAACTTATCAATATCATTAAAAGAATTTAAAGTAATGATGCTTGGATAAACTCTTATATAATCAAATTCACTTAATTTATAAGACTTAACATCCTCATAAATTTCCATTAATGTTTTTTCTGGAATGATGACATATGATCTACCAATATCATCATTGTGATTGCGATATTTGTCTCCATTCAAGATACCAATTACTTCAAATTCATATTCTTCATAAATATTTACTTCACCATTAAGTACTTGTGCAATACTGTATTTAATATAATCTCCAACTTCAACTTTAGTAAAAGAACCATCTTTATAAAGATAGATATCAGAAGTTAAGACACAGGTCGATACTCCATTGTCTATTTCATCATCATTAAAGGTTCTACCCTCTTCTATAGTTGCTTCATTAAAATGATAATGTAGGTCAGTGAATTCACTCTTACTGGTACTGCATAATGGAATAGAAGGACAATATTCATATTTACCGCTTAGCCATCCATTAAATGAAGATAACTTTTCTTGTATATCCTCTTCACTAACCTTATTTCTTTTGATTTTACTTAATAATTCGCTATCAGCCACGTCATACAACAGTCCCTCATCACTATAAGACACAAGTGATTGGTTAGTTATCGTCATGTTTAAATCATGATATTGAGGCTTTAATTCATCAATTAATTGATAATAATCCTCATAATACATCTCACAATATTCTTGATAACCAATCTTTCTAAGTGAATCATAATCTCTTAGATAACTAAAAACAGAATTAGAGGCATTAATAGAAACAACAGGATTAACACTAGCTGCAATCTTGTTATTTAATACATCACTTACATTCTTAACAGAAAAGGTAACACATAACAGTAGCGATATAACAAACATCACCACTAATAGCAGTGATGTTTGTCTTAACCTATTAAATATTGAACGATAAATTCTTTTTAGCATACTATAACGCAAATCTATGAGTTAATGTTCTAGTTGTTTTACCTAAACTTCTTACATACTCTTCAACAACAGCGGTTACAACGGCATATGGTCTTGAACCAGAATTATCAATCTTACAGTTAGAGCTAACTTCTCTTGCCCAATATGAACCATCTTGAGGACCATCATCATTTACACCAATCGAACAACTATTAATCACAACATTTTTAACGTAGAACTTATTACCGTTTTGTGATTTTTCATAAGTTTAATTCAATCTGTATTCAATTACATAAGTAATATTGCTGCCATCTCTATACGTCACTTTATCATTATATGAAAACGAATTTGTAATAGGACGTCCTATTGGCATAGTTGAATAATCATCATTTTCATCAGCAAATACAGTAGCTGTAGGAATAATTATCATCAAAGAAATAGACAATAAACTAATAAATAATTTTTTAAAAATTTTCATATAAATATAGTTAGCTTTCTTTTCTAATTATTTATAGATTTGTTGCGCTCTTCTATTTACATCTTAATTATAAAAGATGCGTTCTAACTTGTGAATTGATAAATTAGTTAATACAATATTAACTATAGGTTAAGGGGGTTAATATGCACAATGATTCATTGGCTGTTTTTACTAAAGTTGTTGAATGGAAAAGTTTTAGTGCTGCTTCAAGAATTTTATATATAAGTCCTGTAGCGATAAGAAAACATATCGATAAGTTAGAAAAAGAACTTGGTGTCAGCTTATTTAAAAGAAGTTCTAAGGGTGTCATCTTAACAGAAAAAGGTGAGATTTTATACGATAGCGTAAAGAAGATGCAAGAGATTTATGATGAATGTTTAATAAAACTTAAGAGCGATAGAAAATGTAAGATAAGAGTTGGTTTATCTCGTCATTTCTTGCTTGGGAATACTGATATCGTATTTAAGTGGCTTTTTAATAATAATAATTATCAAGTTGATATTGTGGAAATTGATGAAAGCTATTGTTTTGTGAAAGATAATCTAGATAAATTAGGAAAAGAAGTTGATATTCTTATTGGTTCTAGCTTAGAAATATTAAACAATTATTATCAACAGACAATAATCACTTTAATCAATCCGGGTTTACTTGTTCCTAAGACTCATAGGCTCGCAAATAACAAGACAATAACGATAAAAGACATTAAAGATTCTAATATCTATATTAATGGAGTTTGTTCTTGCCAAGAAATAAATGAAGTAATTCAAGTACTTAAAGACAATTCAAATGTAATTATAATTAATGAAAAAGATGACTTAGCTAATAAGTATCAAGATTGCATTAGAGAGAATAATCTATTGTTTTGTACAAACTATTTATCAACAGATTTTATAGGTGCCTCAATCATACCATTAGATTTCGCAAAGCCTATTCCTTTTTCTTTTGTATATTTAAAGACATGCGATTATGAGATTAAAAACTTTGCGAATTGTATGAAGGAAAACTATAATAAATACTATGAACAAAAAATTAGAGATTAAATATACAGCTCTAAAAGATAATTTATTAGAGCTAGAGAAAGATACTACAGAGACTATTAATTCTCAAATAGAGGAACTTGCCAAGAAACAAGAGATTTCTAAGATGCCTGAATTAAAGGCTAATCTATTAGAAGAATATAATCTTTTAAATGATGCATCTAAATTATTCTTAGATTCTGCTAGTAAGTGTAGTAAGACAGCTGATACTATTAAGACTCAAATTAAAGAATATGAGAAGTATGAGGAAAGGGTAGATAAGAATAAGAAAGTAATCAGTAAGCCTAATTCGATGTTGGATTATCAAGAAAACGAAAGTAATCACTTTGCGAAAGGAAATACCTTCTATAAGTTATTCTGGGTTTTCTTCATTGGTTGTTTTGCAGGTGTTGTGATTGAGACATTATTCTGTATTGTCACAAGAGGACATTATGAATCAAGAGTTGGTCTAATATGGGGACCATTTAACCTTGTATATGGCTTTGGTGCCTTAGTATTATCAGCCTTTCTATATAAGTATCGTAATAGATCAAGAATCTATTCTTTCTTTGGTGGTTTTATCACAGGAAGTCTTGTTGAATACTTATGTTCATACTTTCAAGAATTAATGTTTGGATCAACTTCTTGGGAGTATTCTAATTTCCCTTTTAATATAAATGGTAGAATTTGTCTCTTATATTCATTATTCTGGGGAATCTTGGGTATCTTATGGATTAAAGATATTTACCCATTCATGTCAGAAATGATTTTAAAGATACCTAATAAAATAGGTAAGAAGCTTACAATAGTACTACTTGTATTTATGATTGTTAATAGTCTTGCCACAGGTGCTGTAGTCTTTAGATGGAAAGAAAGATTACAAGGCGCAGAAGCTAATAATAAGATAGTTGAGACTATTGATAAGTTATATCCAAATGAGAGAATGGAAAAGATATTTGCGAATATGGATTTTAAATAAGACGGTGATTCTTATAGAAGCCAAGAGGCTGTTACGAAATGACTAATTTCTAACAGTCCTTTTTCTTTTGTTTAATTTCCTTGAATTCTTCTGGTTTTGTCCCTTCTTTAACTTCCCAATATTTAGATTTTATGTTTCTTTGATTGTATATAGAGAATAATTTTCTAATATTAATTGCCAGCGCCATAAGCATAATTTCGCAAGATACACTTTCTAGTCCTCTCCTTCCGACTCTGACATAACTAAAATGATACCCAGATAGTGGACTTCACTCAGGCAGTGAATCTACCCACTAACTGGGTATTTTTTTTATGAAGAAAGTATATAGTGATCAAGAGAAAAAATATTAAGTGATAACCCTAATGTTAAATATGTAAGAAGAAATAGATTAGTTTTAACTTTTGAATTTAGGCAGAAGTTATATGACGAATGGACTAAAGAAGAGAAAGAACAATTCAAAGACCCTCTTAAATGGAGAGACACTCCGGAGATGTCTTATGTCATGAAGATAGCAGACTTATTTTAATAATCAACACACAATCAATAGAAATATTTCATTCCTGAATACATGGAATTATTTTTGTCGTAATCAATTACTCTTTAAAGTATTAAAAAAATCATCACTAGACCATGGTTTATCATGATTTAGTGATGATTTGAGTTACTGCCTAAACTAGTCCTTGACAAGGGTACCAGTTTAGATTCCTGGAGCGCTTTTTATGTTTTTGATCCTATTTTAAACAAAAGAAAGGACTATTAGAAATTAGTCATTTCGTAACAGCCCCTTTTATAAAACCATAAAACCACAATTGTGCTATAACCAAATCGCTCAGTTGTTATAGAGGGAACCACTGAATAAGTTAAATTCTTTTTTAGTCACAGATTCTTTTAATTATTATATGCTTTTCTTCTAGTAAATGCTTTCTTATAGTTGATCTAAGTTTATAATGAATTAATAATGTTGAAACAATTAAAAGAATAGAGCAAAAGGAAAAAAGAAAAAGTGGAGATATAATGGAGTAATCTTTTAAGATAAAAGCAAACAATAGTATTAAAACGTTGATAACAACGATAAGAAAAAAATGCAAATTCCAAAAAAACCAATTTTTGTTCTTTACAAAATCAATTGTATAGTTTACGTTTAGAAAATTAAATGTTTTCTTTACTGGTGGTAAACTAATGGCAATATCATATAAATTATCATTATTAAAAGCCATAATATCTACACGCAGGTGGGTTGCTAGGATCATTTTTAACACCAGAAAAAACCTTTTGTTCATCATACGAATCTGCAATTAATTTTTTTGGGCTTACAGAAATATCATAAACGGTTTGTCTTGTATATTTTTTGTATTGTGGGCATCCAACAGCTTCTTGATAGGTAATTGATACTTCTATTTTTTTTGGGAAAAACGCCACTGATATGTTCGTCAAGCTATTTATGATACCTACCCAAACAGGCAACCCATAAAATACACCTATCCATCCTAATACTTCACTTACCAGTGTATATCCTTTCGAAACGCTAGATGAATCAAACGTTGTTTTTCTATAAAGAGTAGGCCCCCAAGTTGGTTCGACAGCCATTGTGTTGATACTAGATTCAGTTTCATAATCTGATAATATAACTGTATCTACTTCTCTTGTAATCTTAGTTCCATCTTTATATTCAGTTACAAACTTATTATTTTCCTCATATATTTTATATATTTTCTCATCACCATTTATTAACATTTCTTTTCTGTTTAAAGTATCGTTCCAGATAAGTGTATACGTAATTCCATTATAAGAGGTAGAACCTAAAATCGTGAGTTCGTCGCCTTTTGCATTTACAGGCATTGAAACTATTAACATTGATAATGTAAATACTATCTTTAATATTTTTTTCATATGTTCTCCTTATTCTCTACGAGCCTCGTTCGAAAAGTCATAATAGCTGATTAAGACAAGGCTTTATTAATTAGCTATTTGTTTATTTATCCCCAACTTTTTGCTGTCAAGACTTCACAAAAATATGAAAATCGGGTTCGCTACGCTCGCTTCATTTGGTAAGTGATGTGAGGTGGCGATATGTTAAAAGATTTTTCATCGATTTGGGATTGCAGAGAATTTATAAGCTCGCGCAAATCGAATTTATCTGAATCAGAACGTAAACGTTTAGATTCAAAGTTGTTTAAGAGTGCTATACATAAACTTAAAAAGTTATATGTAAGGACTTTTAGAAAATAGTCATTTCGTAACAGCCCCTTTTATATCGTTTTTTAATAATGTAGTTCTATCTTTTCATATTCATTATCTTTGTGAATAGTCACTTCTGAATAATCCTCGTTATATGTGAACTCTTGACAAAAATCTTTATTCATCGAATCATCTATTTGAATGATATAACCATCCTTGTTGTAGGTGTATGTATATTCATGATCAAATGTTGAAGGCGGATAAGAGGTAAATTTTTCGTAGACTATATGATCACCATCATAATCAAATTCATATGTTGAGCTAAGTTCATCATTGTAATAATTGATAATCGAAGTCATTTTTCCATCTTCTTTATATTCAAATATTTCTTTATTTATGTTTGAATAACGTACTACTTTAGATGGTGAACCATTATCATATAGCTCATATTCGGTAGTGATAGTACCAGATTTATCAGTCTTAACAAGTTTTACAAGTTTATCATTTGTGTCATATTCAAATGTAATTTCATCATCACCATCATTTGTACCAACTTTGTATATTAATTCATTCTTGAAACAATAATACCAACCATCATCTCTTACATAAAAGATACTTCCATCATCCTTATATTCAACTCTATAGTGTTCATCTTGTGTACAATAAATATCAATAATCTTATCTTCTTTGTCTAATAGATAAACTGTATAATTACTTTTCTTAAATAGCTTTTGATGATTTGATGATAATAACCGATAATCATCATAGTAAACAGAATCTAAATCATTGCCGATATAAGTGCTCTTACCTTGATAATAGTCAACGTTTCTTTCATCTTTAATAGATGAAGCATAGTCAAAATC
Organism: Solobacterium sp.; assembly: GCA_022776215.1. Taxonomy (GTDB): domain Bacteria; phylum Bacillota_I; class Bacilli_A; order Erysipelotrichales; family Erysipelotrichaceae; genus Colivicinus. The sequence goes on from JALFIR010000081.1 coordinate 13,983, forward strand.
ATAGTCTATTAGGATTTTCTTATAAAAAGTACCATTAGAATCACATACATCATAGCCATTTTTTAAGTCTTTAATCAATTCTTTTGTCTTGGCACCATCAGTTTCTTTTAGTGATTTGTCTAATGTCTTTATCGCATTATAATATTCTCCCTTAATTATATAAGTGTTAAATAAATCAATATATGTGGCTTCATCACTTACGTTTTCCTTTATCTTATTATTTAATGAAGATATCTCATTATCTACATCATAAGTCTTTTGACAAGATACTAAAAAGATAATAAGGATACATACAAACAAACGCTTCATAGTTATTTCCTCCTAACTCTTCTAAATATGGCTTTATTTCTTTGGAATCTATTGATCGAAATGTTTATATTTTAAAATATGTAGAAAACTACAATCTTTTATAAAATTGTAGTTTTCACATTTCATAAAAATCAAATATTATTATTAGCCAATATACACCAAATAATATCCATGAATGTTGTTATAATCCCATGAAATTTGTTTAGTAGGCACTGTACTGCTTGAAGAAACATTTGGCATACGCACAATCGTATAATTAAAAGTTATGCCTCCTGTAGCTGTATTGTTCAAAGTTTTATAGCCAACACACGCTGTTGCGTGATTTACTGTAATACTTGAATCAACACGGCCTGGATTAAACATCATTACCAAAGGACAATTAGAATTAATTTCATCAATCACAGTTTGGAAAGATATATCGGTTTGTTCGCTATTGCCCCAGAATCCATCTCCTCTAGTGGATATTTTTGGACTGCAATGATTAACACCAAAATTATTAATTGCAGGTCTAACAACACCATCAGCTCCACTATGAGATGAATAATAATCGGTTATTTTGTTTCTAATAGCGATGGCACTGGGGTTACTATTTCCATCAAAAGAAATGCTAATAGTTCCTATATTTTTCAAATACCTTAAACACATTGCCATAGAAGTTGCTATGCAATTATAATTAGTATTTTGATTAATAGCATCGAATTTAGTTGAATAATTATTAATGTATCGTATCGTTTCTCCAGGCACAGCTCTAGTTGAAGCATTATTTACAAAACGAATTTTCTTATCTCCATCAACATCAACAGTTCTATTTGTTTCGATATTTGTCAAAGATACAGAATTAATCATCGCTTTATCCTTTTCAATCACCAAATATTCCAATGGTGAATAATAGACTAAATAATGATTTTTTCCATATCCCTTAAATGGTGAACCACTATCATAAGATGCTTCTACTACTGAACACGCATTTGCTTCACATGTTACGATTGCATACCCTTCATTTGAATTGGATTTTAAGCTAAAGATATATCCATATTCTTCTAATTGATTATCTACTATCTTTTCAGAATCGATAATAGAAAAATTTTGCCACTGTTTTTCTCCTAACTCTATACTTTTATCAATAAAATTATTTAAAGCATTTAAAGCATAGTTCATATTAACATGTTTAACAGATTGAATGTTGTTCGTGGCTAATAGAATAGTAAAAATAGCAGTTAATATTTTCCTCATATAGTTAATCTCCTTTAAAATACTAAAAATTTAAAAATATTGAACAAAATAATTTATATAATTGTCACCATTCTTGTACCTAGCTAAATTGAATCTAATCATGAAGTAAAAACCTTTCTTGTTAAGCTAATAATATAGAATGCAACTTAATAGTTCTATATCTGATTTGGTCATAACAGAAAGGTTTTTTTAAACTTTTATTCTATCGGTTATTTATACATCTAAATCCATTAAATAATCGTAGACTTTCTCACTATTTTCTAAACTTAATTTTTCATTATATCCTTTTAAGAAGAAGGTAAAATTTGATAAATTCAAACCTAACTCTTTACAAACACGATAGTTTGTAAGTTTTAATTCTTTAAGTTTTTTATCAAAAAAATTCACCATAACTCTCTATTAAACAAAGTCCTGACTTCTAAAGTTGGTAGTATTTAACATCTAGAAGTAATTGGATACATCTTATGAACCATCTCTTTCTCAAGATGCATTTTTTCTTCAGCCTTTTTTATAAGCAAATCAACATCTTTACACAAGCCAAAGGAAACGCCAAAAGAAGCTAGTGGAGGTTTTTCAACATTTAAAGTCTCTTCTAATTCTTTTACACGATCAAGAAAGACCTTTTCATCAAGCCTACTTAAAACACAAACAAACTCATCACCGCTAATACGATAAATCTCATTCGCTCTAAAAATTTGAGAAAGAATATCGGTATAACGAACAATTAAATCATCACCGGCCTGATGACCAAAATGATCATTAGTATACTTAAGTCCATTAAGATCACTAAAGACAATACCACACTCACCATCAAACAATTTAATATTTTCTAAGCATTCAGCATAAGCGTGCCTATTATTAAGGCCTGTTAGCTCATCATGAGCAGCCTTAAGTTTTATAAGTTCTCTATCACTTTCAAGTGTCTTAACCCTATCGGAATTAATAATCGCATAAACTAATAAGATTGAAACTGAAATTGAAGGATAGGCAAAAGACCAGTCTTCAATAAACAGATTGATAATAGCCATCAAAACTGGAACTAGGATATAAGTATAAGCAGCCACCCTATCCCAAGTATCTAAGGCCTTTTTATAGGCAATAATTACCAAAAAACCGATAATCATTGAGCCTACATTAACAATCACATACAACGAATATAACGAACCTGTGATAAAAATATCATTCTCAAAATAATATAGCTTGCCCATTAAAGCACAAATTATAGTTGCGATGGAACTAACAATCGCATAAGTCCAACTTATTTTAACTGGCAACGTAGAAACCGTTCTTCTTTCTTTGATGTATTCCATAAGATAAGTAACAAACACTGCACCCATGATAAGGGTCATAAACGTACCACAGGTTGTAAAAAAGAAATGAAGAACTCTTAAATTTCGATAAGGATCCAAAAAGATTGAAAACACATCACAAAAACAGCCAAATATTGTACATGCCACAAAGGCATTAAACCATAAAAAACGTTTGGTTCTCGTCTTATTAATAACCGTATTGCCCAAAATAACAATCAGGCAGGCAATTATTGAATATATCTCTGTTCCAATTACTGCAGGAATTAAAGAATTATCATTGAACATAAATCTCTCCTAAAAGGCAATTATTTAATCGCTCTTTCTACTGAAATAACACTTTCTATCTTTCTTAGATTAGCCATGATTAGATTTAAATGATCTAAATCAGTTACATTTAAAGTTAATGAGGCTGTAGCTGTTAATTCTTCTTGGTTAACACCAATATTAACAGACAACATATTAGCCTTAAATTGTGAAATACAGGTAGCCAAGTCAGTTAATAGATAAGCTCTATCCTTAGAATAAATCTTAATATGAGCCTCATATTTAAAGTCTGGTTTCTTCTCTTCCCATTCAACATCAATCAAACGAGCCTTTTCATTTAAGACATTAGGACAGTCAGCCCTATGAACCTTAATACCCTGGCCCTTAGTAACATAACCTACAATCGTATCGCCATATACTGGTGAACAACAAGGAGCCAAGGCAATCTTCATACCTGTTACACCCTGTACCACTACGCCAGTCTTTGAAACGGAACGATTCTGTTTTTGTTTATTCTGATTCTTCTTAACAATCTCCTGTAAGTCTTCTTCACCAATTTCCTTCTTACCAACCTTAGTAAGTTTTTCAATTACCGAACTTGCTGAAACTGACTTAATCGCAATCAGATACATGAAATCATTATAGGTTTGAACACGATAATAACTATATAACTTCTCGAACTTGTCTTTATCAAAGAATTCATCAACATCAACATTACGTTTGATAATTTCATTCTTTAATAATTCTTCACCAGACTTAACATACTGTTCCTTTTCCTCTTGTTCCTTCTTTTGGAAATAGGCCCTAATCTTATTCTTAGCCGCATTAGTCTTAGTTATCTTTAACCAGTCCTCACTTGGAGAAGAAGATTTATTAGTTCTAAGTTCAACAACATCACCTGTCTTTAGTTCGGTATTTAATGGCACTAAAACACCATTAACCAAAGCACCAACAGTTGTATGACCAACTTCAGTATGTACTCTATAGGCAAAATCAATAGGTGTAGAACCAACAGGCAAGTCAATAACTCTACCCTTTGGTGTCATACAATAGACATTGGCATTAAAAACATCACCAATGACCGTATCCATATAGTCAGATGCACTATTCTCATTTTGATCATCACCAAAGGCATTCAACCAATCAAGTTCCTTGACGATTTCCTTTTGTTCACGACGAGAATCATAATTGCCCTCTTTATAAGCCCAGTGTGCCGCAACACCCTTCTCAGCTATCTCATCCATCTCTTCAGTTCTAATCTGAATCTCATAGATACGACCATCAATACCCACTACCGTTGTATGTAAAGAACGATACAAGTTCATCTTAGGCATCGCAATATAGTCCTTTAATCTGCCAGGAATTGGACGATAAGTGGCATGGATATAGCCCAATATTTCGTAACAATTTAATTCTGTTTTAGTAACGATTCTAATTGCCAACAAATCCAAAATCTCATCAAAACGCTTATTCTTTCTAATCATCTTCTTATAAATAGAATATAAGTGCTTAGATCTACCAAAGATTCTAAATGGAATATGTTGACTATCTAACAATTTAGAGATATCCGCAATCATCTGAGCTATTTGACTATCTCTTTCAGCCTTCTTATTATCAACAAGACGAGCTATCTCATGATACTTTTCATTATCAATATAATAGAAAGACAAGTCCTCTAGTTCATTTTTGATTTCCGCAATACCAAGTCTATGAGCAATCGGTGCATAAACCTCCAGTGTCTCCTTGGCAATACGTTGTTGCTTATCATAAGGCATATACTGTAAAGTACGCATATTATGTAGACGGTCACATAGTTTAACAAGGATTACCCTAATATCCTTGGCCATAGCCATCAAAATCTTACGATGATTAGCTGCCAAATATTCCTTTTCATCCTTAAACTGCAAGTTGCCAATCTTTGTAACCGATTCTACAATTTGATAAATTTCCTCACCAAAAAGCTCAATAAATTCTTCTTTTGTAACACCACAGTCTTCAATCACATCATGCAAAAGGCCAGCACAAATAGTTGAAGGTCCTACTCTTAATTTAGCTAATTCATAGGCCACAGCTAAAAGATGCACAAAATATGGTTCCCCACTTTTTCTAAGTTGCTTACTATGCTTCTCATAGGCATAGTCATAAGCCTTATTAATCATAGCTAGAGAATCCTTATTTGTAATATAAGAATTTATTTGATCATAGAAGATCTCTTTTGTTAGTACTGGATTTTTCATAATACAAAAAATCGAAGATTTCTCTTCGATTTACCTTAATATTTAATTAAAGAGAAAACATCATAACCCTTAAGCTTGTCTCTTCCCTTTAAATCTTCAAGTTCAATTAGGAAGCAACAACCAACAACCTCACCACCAAGTTCTTCAATCATCTTGATAGTAGCCTCTACAGTACCACCTGTTGCCAATAGGTCATCACAAATAATAACCTTTTGGCCAGCCTTGATTGCGTCTTTATGCATTTCAAGCGTATTAGTACCATATTCAAGGGCATATTCACACTTAATAGTCTCACGAGGAAGCTTATTAGGCTTTCTAACAGGCACAAAGCCAATACCTAAATTAGTAGCGATTGGACAACCAAAAATAAAGCCTCTTGATTCAGGTCCTGCAACCACCTCAGCACCCTTTTCCTTAGCATATTCTGTGAATTGTTCACATGCATATTTAAAAGCTGCACCATCAGCCATTAAAGGTGTAACATCTCTAAATAAGATTCCCTCTTTTGGATAATCAGGAATACTTGCGATATAATCTGTTAAATTCATGTTCTCCTCCAATTAAAAAAATACAAATCTATTTTACTACAACAATTCTTCAATTAGAAGGGAAAGCGCCCCTTGATGATAATCATCCTTTCTAATATAGGCATAAATATCATTAAATTGACGATAAGAATCAGACTCATTAAAGCTAATAGCCGTTAACTTATTATCTACTGTAAACTTAGGATACTTATTCTTAATTAGAAACCTAGACTTGTATTCAAAATCTTTAATATGAATCAAAGGTTCTTTAAAATCAATCCCAAAAGGCTTTAAACTATCAATTTTCTCAAACAAATCCAAATCAATATCACTTTGATCAACACTGATGACATCCTTATGATAATCCAACATATTTAACTTATGTGTATCGATATAAGTTTTTAAATCATCTAATTTAGACTCCTCTATACAAACGCCACAAGCCTGCCCATGTCCGCCAAAAGATGTAAACAAATCTTTAGTATCTAATAAATATTCATAGATATTAAAATTCTCTCTACTTCTGCCAGATCCTTTAAGTAGTCCATCTTTCTTAGAAAAGACAATACAAGGTACATCATAATTTAGAGAAATCCTATTGGCAATAAGACCACAGATACCCTCTTTAAATTCACTAGACACTATCAAAGCTAACTTATCTTTTCTATTTAACATACTTAAGGCTAAATCACATTCTGTCTTAGTCTCATTTTTACGATAATCATTAATCTTATTAATAGAATCAAGAAGCTTTATACACTCATCTTTATCACTTAAAAAATATTTAACTAAAATATTGGCATTATAGCCCATTCTAGATACCGCATTAATTTTAGGAATGGCATTAAAAGACAAAGAATCATAGTCGACACTGGCACCATTTAAAAGTTTAATTTGATAGATATCACTTGTATTTAATATATTCATCATCTTCTTAAGAAGATAACGATTATAATTCAAAACCCCTACCATATCACTAAGAATACTAAGGCCGCCTAGCACTAACGAATAATCATCTTCATAAAACAAGGTAGACAATAGATAACACAAGGCTCCTGCTGATAACTTATTAAAATCCTTATCTAATAAATTAGGATGAATAAAGCCATAGCAATCAGGTATATCAACATATTCATGGTGATCAATTATCATTACCTTAATACCCAATGAATTAGCTAAAGAAATAGAACTTGTAGCTGATACCCCATTATCAACCGTGATAATCACATCATAATGATGTTTATGGGCGATAGACACAATCTTTTCACTTAAGCCATAGCCCTCATCAATTCTAGATGGAATATAGTAGCTATTATTGATCCCTAAGTGTTCTAACAATCTTTTAGTAATTGTTGTAGCACAAATGCCATCACAATCATAGTCACCTACGATTAAGATGTGTTTATCTTTTAAAGTTAATAATTTTTCTTTAAAGTCAAAAAGACTTTGATGATAGTTTATATTGTCAAAACGATCTATTTCTAGATCGCTTTTTGTTATATTGTTTATTAAATAAATATTATCTAATATATTTCCTTTATGATAACGATATTCCATTAGAAGATATAAAGTACAAGACCAATTACAGAAAGAATTAAAGTTAAAATATAGAATCTTTTTACTACAGTAGTCTCCTTATGACCCTTTAAGACAAAGGCATAATGAATTGGTGTATAAGAGAAAACACGCTTATGGAAGACTCTTACGGCGATTTGTTGTATACAAACACAGAACATTTCAATTAAGAAGACACCACCAATAAATAATAAGACAATTTCCGAATTAGTAGCTAATGCGATAGATGCGAATAAACCACCTAAGGCAAGAGAACCACTATCACCCATAAAAATCTTAGCTGGGAAGTGATTATAACATAAATAGGCTAATAAGCCACCAATAATACAAGATACTAAAATAAAGATATTGTACTTAGCTGATAGAAGTAAAATTACTAAATAAGCTAATAAAGAAATAGTTGAAACACCAGCACACAAACCATCCATGCCGTCAGTGAAGTTAACCGCATTAGCCTCACCTAGAAACATTAGGATGATAAATGGTATGTAGATAAACCATGAAAGTTCAATAGTTTTCTTTAATAAAGGAAGATCAACCTTAAAGCTTAGCGAATCCTTATAAATAAAATAAATAATAATCGCAAAGATTAATTCAAGAATTAATTTAAGCTTAGGAGATAAACCTTCATTATTCTTTCTTAAGATGATTAAAATATCATCGCCAAAACCAACTAAACAAAATAAGATATATGATAATAAGACCATGTTAGCTAATCTATCTTGAACATTAGACATGTTAATGACAAGATAAACAATTACCGGTACCACCACAAACAATAGTCCACCCATGATAGGCGTCTTTTGTTTAGTCTTATATTCTTCTAGTGCATATTCACTAACTGATTGATTAATGTTATGTTCTTTTAATGCCTTAATATAAGGTGGCATTAAGAAATAAACACCTAAAAAAGATAATACACAGCCTAAAATGGCTACTAAATAAAAATCCATACTTTATACTTCCTATATTTATTCTTCGTCATCAATAATATCATCAGTCTTTGTATAAGTCGAAACATTTGAATCAATTAAAGACAAGTCGATAACTATTAAATCATATTTATCTACAGTTGTACCAGCACTAATTGACTGATTACTGCAAATTCCCTGACCATTAACCTTTATATTCAAACCTGTAAAGTTGGCATATTCTACTATTTCCTTCTTTGTCCAACCTGTAAAATCAGGCAAAACAACATCACCATCAGTCCTTAAATATACCCTTGAGTTGGTATATACTTGTTCATCATTAGAAGGATATTGGTCAGTAACTGTATCACCATTTCCAATCTTAATAACCCTTAGATTATAAGAATTACTTAAAATGTCATAGGCATCATTATAATTCTTATTCAAGACATTAGGCATCTCTTCCTTAACCACAGTAGTAGTCTTTAGGATATCCATATTAGAATAACCAACTTCAGTTAAAAGAGCTACTCTTCTGATTAAATTTTTAACCGGAGTTGAATAAGTATGATTATAGTAATCATATGGAGATACATAAGCAAAATAAATCATATACTTAGGGCTCTCTGCTGGAAAAGCCAACATAACAGAAGTGATTGAATCATTAGAACCATAGCTACCGTTTGTGGCGATTTCTGAAGTACCGGTCTTAGCCATGATATTAACTTCATCAACCGCATAGAACTTAGCAGTACCACTCTTGTCACTTACTACCCTCTCCATTAAAGCTTGAATCTCTTTGGCAGTACTTTCCTTAATAGGAGTGCCTACTACTGTCTTTTGGCCTTGATAAACGACTTCATCATTTTCTTTGTCAACAACCTTATCAATATAATAAGGTTTCAACATCTCACCATTGCCAAAAATAGCTGTATAAGCCTGAACTAGTTGCAACATTGTAACACTGCTTCCCTGTCCATATGTTAAAGCTAACTTTTCACTTGGATACTTATAATTCTTAAGACCATTAGTCTCTAAAATACCATCGGTATCAACTAGTTTAAAGAAACCAAAGGCATCCAAATAATTAGAGAAGTTTTCAACACCTACATAATCAGTTAATAAAGTACTTGTGGCAACATTACTTGAATAAATTAGACCATAATCAAGTGGAATAGTTCCCCATGACTTGCCTGCCGCATTAGAAATGCAACCATAGCTACTACCACTATATACACGATATGGGTTTGCACCATAGTAACAGAATGATGATGAATCAAAATAAGCATTACCATCATATACACCCATATCTATAGCTGCTGCATAGATAAAAGCCTTCATAACAGAACCAGGTTCATATGGTGTTTGAGCCCCTATATTGTTGTAGTCTTCAATATTTAATAAGTTAGGATCAAAACTTGGATATTGACCCCAAGCCTTAATCTTACCTGTACTTATTTCAACCACTGTTCCCCAAGCCTTAGATGCATTGTTATCCTTAGCAACATCTTCAAAAGCCGTCTCTAATGCTTGTTGAATAGAAGAATCAAGTGTTGTATATACATCATAACCATTCTTGGCGGGAGTTGTTTCTTCATACATTCCCGTTAAGATATAGCCATTTTTATCTTGTTGATAGATATGGCTTCCATCAGTACCACTTAATTCTTCATTTAAATAGCTCTCTAGTCCCATTTTACCAACTAGCTTACCTGATTCATCAGATTGGGCAAAACCAATCAAATATGGAGCAAAATAAGATGTAGAATAAACTCTTTTATATGATTCCTTAAAACCTATGCCATAGATTTCAGGGGTTGCAAGTATCTCGTTCTTCTGTTCCTCAGAAATATTCTTACCAGTCAAACCAATTTCGGTTTGATATAAATCAGGATTACTTGTAAGTAAAGAATAAATTTCACTTTGATCACCATCAAGAATTCTCGCTAGGACCTGCGAAGTATATAAAGGATCCACTACATAAGCAGGCTTTTTACCGTTCATTCTACTTGAATCTAAGTAACAAATGACATCATAAGTCTTTTGGTCCTGGGCCACTATCTCTCCATTGGCATCATAAATATTACCTCTTTTAGCTCTAAGAGTTTCTGATACTAAGGAAACAGATTGAATATATGAATCAAGACTTGTTAAAGATCTTAAGTGTAATTTACCAACAGCCACAACAAAAACATTGATGACACATAGTATCATCACTGTCGTTGCCAAAATATAAATAAGACGAAGCATATTATTGCTTCGTTTCATTAGTTAACTCCTTGTAAAGAAATTAAATTATCTTGGTTTTGATCAAGCCCAGCATCAGAAGCCATAGTATAGACACGATCCTTATTCTCTAGTGAACTAATAGAAATACTCATTTTTTCATTTTCTAACTTTAATTCACTAATTCTATTTGTGATATTTTGAATTTCCATAGTTAAGTTTGTATTAGCGGTACCCACAAAAAGAGACACACCTAAATATACTACCACCGCAAAAGAGAAAAATATAGTTGCTCCTTGGTTGAACTTATTTGTTTTTCTTTTTTTCTTGTAAATCTTTCCCATATTTAATACCTCTTAACTTTGCACTCTTGCTTCTTGGGTTATTTGTCAATTCTTCATCACTTGCTATTACGGCCTTACGTGATAATAATGTATAATCAGCAGTTTCAATTTCACTAGGTAACTTAGCGATTCTTAAATCATCAACTACCGTACTTAGTTCCTTGAACTTATATTTAACTAGTTTGTCCTCTAATGAATGGAAAGTAATAATAACTACTCTTCCATCCTTATTAAGCTTTCCTTCAAAGCTATTTAAGAATTCCTTCAATGAATCAAGTTCATGATTAACTTCAATTCTAATAGCCTGGAAAGTTTGTTTAGCTGGATGCCCCTTAGAATTTAATACCTTATAAGATAAACTTCTTTTAATGACTTCAACTAATTCAAATGTTGTCTCAATAGCCTTCTCTTCTCTTGCCTTTAAAATATTAGAGACAATGCTACGATAATATTTCTCTTCACCATAGTCCCTTAATACATGTTCTAATTCTTCCTTAGAGTAATGATTAATAACCTCATAAGCACTTAACTTATCATCTTTATTCATTCTCATGTCTAATGGACCGTCAAAGCGGTATGAGAAACCTCTTTCGCTCTCGTCGAATTGTGGAGAAGATACACCTAGATCTAAGATTATTCCATCAACCTTATCTACATAGTTGAACATATTCTTATAGTTATCATGGATGAATTCTACATTTTGATATGCGCTTAATCTTTCCTTAGATTCTGCAATAGCTACACTATCTAAATCAAAACAGTATAGTTTACCACCCTTTAATCTTTTTAAGATCTGCTCACTATGGCCACCTCTGCCTAAGGTGCCATCAATGTAAATCCCATTTTCTTTGACATCTAACATGTCGATAGCTTCATTTAGAAGCACGCTAATATGTTTACTCATCTTCTAACAAATCACTTAAATTCTCAGCTACTTCCTCAAAGTTGGCATTAGCCTCAAGCAAGTACTCATCCCAAGTCTCTTTATTCCAAATTTCAATATGATCATTGGCACCAACGATAACACATTCTTTCTTGATGCCTAGAGGGGCTGACAAGTTACTTGGAATAAGTATTCTACCCTGATTATCTAGTACACACTCAGATGCATTACTAGTTAATACTCTGGTATATTGTCTAACGGCTTTTTTAGTAGTTGGAAGTTTATTTATCTTCTCGAAGATCTTGTTCCATTGTTCAACTGAATAAATTGTTAAACAACCATCAAGACCTCTGGTCAAAATAAAAGATGAGTGAAGTTCTTCTCTGAACTTACTTGGGATGATTATTCTTCCCTTGTTATCAAGGTTATGTGAATATTCACCTATAAACATCTACCACTTCTCCCCACTTTTTACCATTCTCTACCACTATTATTCAATATTTTGGGTATTAAAGTCAATTAAAAAAGGCTTCTTTTTCAAGAAACCTTCATAATGTTTAAGGAATGCCGTGGGCCGCCATCACCAATCGGTGCACCCAACATATCGTATATCAGCTTTCAAGGGAAAATTTAAGCCTTGCATTCCTCAAATTAATATTAACCTATTGATTTTTAAATCAAAGATAGTCTTCTTTAACACTTTCATGTCAACAGGCTTAGAAAACATGAGCATTCATACCAGCTTCTAGAGAATGTTAGATATCTTCACAGAAGGCATTAGCCGTCATAGTGATAATGATAATATCCTTATCCATTTTCCTAATTAGTTTAGTTGTCTCATAGCCATTCATTATAGGCATTTGTACATCCATCAATATCGCATCATAATCATCAGATTTATTAAATAATATAAATATATGTATTATTTATAAATAAAAAAATTGTAAAAAATATAACTTTTTATAAGGGCAAATAAAAAATCGCTTATTCAGCGATCATTATTTAGCACCACATTTAGGACAAACTCTATGAGCTAGTTTGTACTCTCCACAAGATGGACATTTAACCATCGCAGGAGCACTTAGTTTATAGTGAGTTCTTCTTTTAGCCTTACGTGTCTTAGAATTTCTTCTTTGTTGAACTGCCATCTAATGTTATTCCTCCTTATACTCCAATAGTTTTGCTAACCGAGGATCAATTACTTCCTTCGAGTGTCTATTATACTCCTCTTCTGAAGAAATTGTCCAGCCATCCCCACTATAATATCTTTTTTTATTCGGATTTTCAACAATAATTGGAACTTCTGGTAAACTTATGAACATTACAAAGTCCGAAAGTTCCATATTATCGTATAAATAGAAGCCCTCTTCATCTTCCTTATACGTAACAAAATCTTCATCCTCTGCCATATAATCATGTTCAATCTCTTCAAAAGTGAAAGAATCAGGACAAATCATCGTACCCTCAACGTGATATTTGATACATAATTTGTCATCTAGATCATAATAGAAAGTTACATGACCCTCAACATCCTCTAATCGATACAAGAAAGTCTTATCACTTGGTTCAATTACATCGAACTTAATGTCATATCTTTTCTCGTTAGCGATATTACGCAAATCTTTAAAACATATTTTCATGTGCTCATTATATAATAACAAACATGAACATTAGCGGAATTATTGTAGAATATAATCCATTTCACAATGGACACTTATATCACCTAAACAAAACAAAAGAATTAACTAATCCTGACTTGATTATCGCGATTACATCAGGAAACTTTACCCAACGTGGTGAGATATCAATTATTAATAAATTCGATAAGACCAAAGCAGCCTTAGAACATGGCATTGACCTTGTTGTAGAACTACCCTATATCTATACCCTACAAAATAGCAGTGTCTTTGGTAAGAGAAGCGTTGAACTACTAAATAAATTAGGCATCAACAACCTAGTCTTTGGCTCTGAAACAAATAATCTAGAAGAACTTAAAGACTTTGCCTCATATAATATTGAAATTGATTATCTAAAGGAAATCATGGACAAGGGAAACTCTTTCCCTAAGGCCTATGGCTTACTTGCAGGAAGTCTATATCCTAATGATATCTTAGGCATCAGTTATCTAAGAGCCTTAGAAAGCAATAATATTAAGCCATATTTGATACAAAGGACTAATAGCTATCATAGTGATGAATTAGAAGAAATAGCCAGTGCCAAGGCCATTAGAATGGCTATTAAAGACAATAAGGATTACCATATGGCAACACCAATTGAAATTAAAGAACCTTTGTTCAATGATGATTTATATCCATATCTACAAAGAATATTACTTACAAGCGACAAGAAAAGACTTGAAGAAAATTTCTTAGTATCTGAAGGCATTGAAAACCTATTAATTAAAAACGCTTATGAAAATGATACATACGAAGACTTCATAAAAGCATCCATCTCTAGAAGATACACTAGAGCCCGTATACAACGAATTTGTATGAATATCATAAACAATATCACCAAAGAAGAATATAAAGCACTAGAGCCCTTAAATTACGTTAGAGTACTAGGCTTTAATTCTAAGGGTAGAGAATACTTAAAACAATTTAGAGATAGAGAAGATTTTAAGGTTGTTACTCAATTTAAAAATATCCCTGAATCTTATAAGAATATTGAATGGAAAGTTGCTAATGTGTATGCATCATATACACAAAATAGAAAGGCTTATCTTAAACAAGAACTAAGAGGACCAATCATTATTGATTAGTCCTCTTTTTCCATTAAATCAATTATCTTACCATCATCATATACATGAACATTGGTGTTATACTTTAAGCCATTAGCACTCATTGTGCCCTTTCCCACATAAGCAACAGTTCCTTCAGGCAACCACCCACTACAAGTTAAATCACCACCAGATAAGATGATATTAGGTGAGATGCCTCCCCACTGTTCTGTTTCGAATTCACCACCACGTACCACTACATTTAAAGGATCAACAATCATATCTGTTTCTACATCTCCTCCACTTATTAGTACATCACCAGAAACAAATATTTGATCAACATCTACCTTGCCATTTCTTACAAACAAAGCAGGAATATTATCATCATTCTTTGTAACACTGATAGAATCACATTCTAATTCAACATCACCATCAATAATCAAAGCTGGTAAAGCTAAAGTACCACCACCACACTCAATGCCACCTTCTATCTCTAATTCACCATTACCCGAAATGATTACAGTATTAAAGCCACTGAAACAAGAAACATCAATAGCTCCACCATCGCCAAAACATTTGCCATTTATATTAAGCCACAAGATACCACCCTCTTCGTTGGGTGAAACATTTGGCACATAGCCACCTTTTACATCCATATAAATTGGTGTATATCTTTTAGAATCCCACAAGAAATAACCTTCCTTATTCGCAAAAGAAGAACCATTTGACATGATATCCTCTAACTTTATACCCTCATCAAATTCTTTCCTAACAACACCTAGATATTGATTATCATACCAAACACTATAAGTCCTAGAACTTATTTCTTCTAAAGGAAGCGAATCATCATTAGCCACAATATCCTCATCAGCTAAATGATAGTAAAGCATACACTCATCAGGCAAAGATGTTTTCTCAACTGCTTTCTCATTACAAGCACCAAGCGTTAAAACAAGCACCACAATCAATAATACTTTTAATGTTTTCATAAATTTCTATCCTTTTTCTTTATGATAGCACTAGATAATTAAAAAAGAGTGAACAATAAATTTTCATTCACCCTTTGACATAAATTATTTCACCAAATCTCTTCACCAGTTGGAATTCCCCATTCTATTTCAGTGGGTTTATATTCTTCATCAAAATCCTCAAAAAGTTCAACTATATTTTTTCTATTTGAAGATTCAAATTCAGTTACAAAATTAGATAATTCTTCATCAACTTTACAATTAAGAGTTTTAGTAATAGCCATTGTGTTTCTCCTTGTATATACACATAGTATACAAAAAGGAGTTATTATTAGTAACCCCTTTGTATAACTTATTTAGATTCTTCTAAATGATCTAAATGCCAGATATCTCTAACATAGTCATTGATAGTTCTATCACTTGAGAAGAATGCAGAATTAGCGATATTAGCTAAACACATTCTAGCCCACTTCTCTTCATCTTGATATAAACCATAAATCTTATCATGAGCTTGCTTATAAGATTCAAAATCAGCAAGAATCATATATTCATCATTTCTTAATAAGAATTCATTAGCTAAATCTTCAAACGCCTTCTTATCAGCATGGAAAGTACCATCAGTCAATGAATCAATAATTCTTCTAATTTCAGCATTATTTTGGTAATACTCATAAGGCTTATAACTTGGCTTTCTAACAACCACTTCATCTTCAGTCATACCAAAGATAACGATATTATCATCACCAACTAGACCTCTAATCTCAACATTGGCACCATCCATAGTACCTAAAGTAACCGCACCATTCATCATGAACTTCATGTTACCAGTACCACTTGCTTCCTTACCAGCTGTAGAAATTTGTTCAGAAACATCAGCAGCAGGCATTAACTTTTCAGCGATTGTTACACGATAGTTAGGAATAAAGACAACCTTAATGAACTTAGAAACTAGAGGATCATTATCGATAGTCTCACCAACACAGTTAATCAATCTAATAACATCCTTGGCAAAATAGTAAGTACCAGCTGCCTTAGCACCAAAGATAAATGTTGTCTTAGGCATATTGAAATCTGGTTCACTATGAATACGATGATATAAAGAAATTACATACATGATATTAAGAAGTTGTCTCTTATATGCATGAAGTCTTTTAGCTTGTACATCATAGATACTATTTGGATCCAATTCAATTCCATATAACTTATTTAGATAATTAGCTAATTCAACCTTCTTACCCTTCTTAACAGCTAAGAATTCCTTTTGAAGTTCCTTATTATCTAAATACTTATTTAATTCACTAATAGAATCAAAATCCTTCAATAAATTAGTCTTTGTATACTTCTCAATTAACTTAGTTAACTCAGAATTTGAATACAATAGCCATCTTCTTTGAGTAATACCATTAGTCTTGTTATTAAACATATTAGGATAAATCTCATAGAAATTCTTGAAAGTATCCTTAATTAAGATTTCTGAGTGAATCTTGGCAACACCATTAACAGAGAAAGAACCAACGATAGATAAGAAAGCCATCTTAACACTACCATTTGAAATAATTCTAACTGAATCAATGAAGTTATCATCCTTGCCCATTTCTTTTAAAGAATGAACAAAACGATTATCAATTTCTTCAATGATTAAATAGATTCTTGGAAGCAACATTTGAATATACTTAACAGGCCACTTCTCAAGAGCTTCTTGTAGTACTGTATGATTTGTATAAGCAAATGTATGCTTAACAATATCAAATGCCTTATCCCATGAATAATCATAATCATCCATTAAAATACGCATTAGCTCAGGAACTGCAAGTGCAGGGTGAGTATCATTTAATTGGATAACAGTCTTATCGGCAAAATTGTCAAGACTTGGATAATTTTTTAAATGTTCTCTAATAATTGTTTGTAAACCAGCAGACACAAAGAAATATTCTTGTTTAATACGAGTTAACTTACCATCTTCTGTATAATCTTCTGGATATAGATTTAAACAAATCTTTTCAACATCTTGAAGATAATCAGGATAAGCCATATGGCTTGGAAGATTATCAGAAGGTTCTGCAGACCACATTCTTAAAGTATTAGTAGTAAAAGTATCAGCACCAACAACCGGCATATCGTATGGTACAGCCAATACTTCTTCATAATTCTTATGTTCAAATCTAAGGTCACCCTTTTCATCTCTACTTACTTCAATATCACCATAGAATCTAACTAAAACACCCTTATCAGCTTTTCTAATTTCCCATGGATAACCATATCTTAACCATTGATCTGGTACTTCAACTTGTTGGTTATCGATGATTAATTGTTTAAATAAACCATTACGATATCTAATAGTATTACCATTACCTGGATAATCTAAACTAGCTAATGAATCTAAGAAACAAGCAGCAAGTCTACCTAAACCACCATTGCCTAAACCAGCATCAGCTTCACAGTCTTCGATTTCATTTAAATCAACACCTAATTCTTCTAGGGCATCATATGTAACCTCATATAAACCTAAAGATCTTAAGTTATTGCTTAACATTCTACCCATTAAGAACTCAAGTGAGAAGTAATACAAAGACTTTCCTTGTTCCTTCTTAACAGTCTCTCTTGTCTTCTTCCAATTCTTCATCGCATAAGCCATGATGATTTCACCAAGTACTTCATACTTCTCATACTTAGTTGATTCTTCAACTGACTTACCGAATCTAAGTTCTAGATTAGTAGTAAAAGTTTCCTTAAAGTTCTCTTTACTTGTAAAAGCCTTAGAACTTGGAAAATTTAAATTCAACATAATAAAAGCTCCCCTTTTTTATTAACCGTTAATTATTATATCAAGAAGTGACTCTATTTCATTTACTTTTTTAAGAGCCTTCTCGTTTGAACATCTTTCATAGATCGATTTATTCTTAATAAGTAGTTCCTCAAGATACTCCTTAAAACATAAAGATTTCTCTTTTAATAGGATAGGACCATAGTTTATTTCCATTTCACTATAAGCATCATGATAATTAGTATTAAAGACAATAATCTGATAAAACTTATCCTCTTTCACGATACGCTCATCCAAAATTGTATAGTTATGATCACTAATATATCTACGTAACTTATCAACATCCTTATTAATTTGAATAATTAGCTTTTCATACTTACTTAAATCTTTACCATCAAAAATATCCATAAGTGTAAAATAACCCATGCCAGCGATAGTAATAATTTGAGCATCAGCACCAACATCATTTAAACCATCACTCAAAATAGGAACAACCCTACCCTCAAGCTTATATCTTTCGATTGCTTCCTTTGTTCTATTTAAAGGGCCAGCCTTATTATCTACCGCATAAGCCTTAGGACAAATATCGTTAAGTACTAAAAAACAAGGTAGCAAGCCATGGTCACTCCCTATGTCATATACTACCTTATTCTTATCAACTAACTTCGCAATTTCTAATAATCTATTCGATAACATTAGTGTCTGTCATCCATGAATTCTTTTAAACGCTTGCACTTAGTAGGATTTTTTAGCTTTCTTAAAGCCTTAGCCTCAATTTGTCTGATTCTCTCTCTTGTAACATCAAACTCCTTGCCAACTTCCTCTAGTGTTCTAGTTCTACCATCTTCAAGACCAAATCTTAATCTTAAAACCTTCTCTTCTCTTTCAGTTAAAGTCTGTAAAACAAGATCAATCTCTTCCTTCAACAACTCATTATTCGCAAATTGAGTAGGAGAAATAGTAGATTCATCCTCAATAAAGTCGCCTAAATGAGAATCATCCTCTTCACCGATTGGAGTCTCTAAAGAAACTGGATCTAGGGCAATCTTTTGAATGTCTCTAACCTTATCAGCAGACATACCACCACCCATCTTCTCCGCAATCTCTTCAGCACTTGGATCTCTACCTAATTCTTGAACTAATTGTCTTTGAATTCTAGTCATCTTATTGATAGTTTCAACCATATGAACAGGAACTCTGATTGTTCTTGCTTGGTCAGCAATAGCACGAGTAATAGCCTGTCTTATCCACCAAGTGGCATAAGTTGAAAACTTAAAGCCCTTATGATAGTCAAACTTATCAACAGCCTTAATCAAACCAAGATTACCCTCTTGAATCAAATCTAAGAACAACATACCTCTACCAGTATACTTCTTGGCAATAGCTACTACTAAACGTAAATTAGCACTAACTAGTTCCTTCTTAGCATCTTCAGCATCAGGACCACCTGCCTCAATTCTCTTGGCGATTTCAATTTCTTCATCCGCCTTCAACAAAGGAACTCTGCCGATTTCCTTTAGATACATCTTAACAGGATCATTTACCTTAGTATATTTACTAGCATCCTCATAGTTAATAACGATATTTCTTTCAGAATCCTGATTTTCATCTTCATCATCACCCAAAAGATAATCATCATCAGCTAAATCCTCTTCAACTTCTTCCTCTTCGACAAAATCGACACCCTCTTCATTTGCCCAATCATAGAAAGCCTCGATATCGTCATCAGTCATATCGAAACGATCTAGAGCTTGAATAACATCCTTTTGATCAATATCAGCCTTAGTCTTATTTAACTCAATCAAGAAACCCTTTAATTCATCTAAGTCATTAAACTTTCTACTAGTTAAAGTAGAACCTGATGCAGGTTTCTTATCTTCTCTAATAACTCTTGGCTCATATCTTTTTGGCTTAGCGATAGAAATTTGTTTCTTTGGCTTAGCTTCTTTTTTCTTAGAAGGCTCCACGTCCTTTACTGCTACTTCTTCTTTTACTTCTTTTTTACTTGCCATCCTTGCCTCCCAATTCTCTTAATATCTCTGTATACTCTTTAATATCCTTTGCGGTCTCTTCATCTAGCGTAACGGCTTTTTCAATCTTCTTCTTCAGATAATCCTTCTTTTGTTTAAGGATTTCTAATTTGACCTTATTGATAGATCCCAAAAGAATATCTTTATCAAATTCATCTGGTAAATTCTCAAGTGTAGCTATATTCAAGATTAAATCCTTGACATTATCATCATCAAGGCCATCAATCATTAAAGATAAGTCACACTTTCCATTTTTGCGATATTCATCTTGAATAATGCTTGCAAGCTTACTTGCACTATCATTCAATAAATATCCTAGTTCCTTATGAAAAATCATCACAGCCTCTTTACTAATAGCCATTTGCGACAAAATAATCAGTTCTGCCTTATTTAAGCCACTAAGAAAAAGCTCATTGAAAGATTTTTCCCTACTATTATAACCGAAATCATCCTTTTTTACGCTATTATTAGCTTTCATTCGAATTTTAGTAAGCTCATAAAGCTCGTTATAATAGTTCTCCCTATCATATTCATCATGTAATTGATTAATTAGATTAGAAATATCCAAAGCCATCTTCTTACGATTAGAATAATTATCCAAATCATAAGTATCTTTATATAGCTTAATCACATAATCAATATAAGATAAACGCTTACTAGCTAAATCCCTTAAAACATTCTTACCCTTTTGAGTAACAATCTCATCAGGATCTAGTTCACTATTATTGTTGATAACCTCTACTTGAACATTCTCATCAAACAATAATTTACCAACCTTCATATTGGCATTTCTACCAGCCCTATCGCCATCGTAAGATAAGACGATAGTCTTTGCCAATTCCTTTAATAAAGTTACCTGTTCCCTAGTACATGCCGTACCTAAAGTAGCTACCACATTATCAATACCGGCTCTTTTATAGGCAATGACATCCATAACACCCTCACAAACAATCACATAACCCTTTTGTTTAGAAGACTCAATAGCCTTATGATAATTAAAGATAACATTACCCTTGTTATATAAAATGGTATTAGCACTATTGATATATTTAGAATCACTAAAGTTTGTATAATCTCTTGCTGTAAAAGCGATAGGATGACCATATTTATCATAAATAGGAAAGGTAATACGATGATGAAAGATATCATAAAGTCCACTTTGACCAAAGGCTGATATACCAACCTTAATCATTTCTTCATCGCTATAACCTTTAGCCTTTAAGACTGTAGATACCCTATCATTATCAGGATTAAAACCAATCTTAAATTCATTAATGATCTCTTCATCAATTCCTCTATTAACTAGATATTCCTTGGCACTAAGGCCTAACTTAGTACCTGTTAAACAATAGTTGGTATATTCAATATAGTCATTTAATAAATCATGATATCTAGCATTCTTATCTACTTTCTTGACATAAGATGTTCCAATATCAATTGGCTTACCAGCTATATCAGCTACTTCTTTTACAGCCTCTAGAAAACTTATCTTTTTATAATTTTGGACAAAAGTAAAGGCATTACCGCCATTATTACACACAAAACATTTATATATTTGTTTATCCTGAGAAATGCTTAAAGAAGGATCGTGATCATCATGAAAAGGGCAAATAGCGCCATAGCCCTTGCCCTTCTTTACTAGTGGAATATAGTGACCAATAACATCAACGATATCCACGCTTCTTAGAATATCATCAATAGTTTCCTTGTTTATCATCAATTAATATTTAATTCTCTCTTTAATATAAGATTTTAAATCCTCAATCTTGATTCTCTCTTGTTCCATTGTGTCTCTATCTCTTACAGTTACACAACCATCATTTTCTGAATCAAAATCATAAGTGATACAAAGTGGTGTACCAATCGCATCATTTCTTCTATAACGCTTGCCAATTGAACCAGCCTCATCATATTGAACTTGGAAATCAGCAGCTAAATCCTTAAATAAAGCAGTTGCAAGTTCGCTTAACTTCTTAGATAAAGGACATACACAAGCCTTAACTGGAGCGATAGATGGATGAATATGCATAACGATTCTCTCATCATTGTCACCAACCTTTTCCTTATCATAAGCATCACAACATACCATAAGGAACAATCTTTCAACACCAACAGAAGGTTCAACACAATATGGAACATACTTTTCATTAGTCTCTGGATCTAGATAATTTAAATCCTTACCAGAGAATTCACTATGACGCTTTAAGTCATAATCAGTACGATCGGCAATACCCCACACCTCGCCCCAATCAGTGAATGGGAAGGCATATTCGATATCACTTGTTCCCTTAGAATAGAAAGCCAATTCTTCAGGATCATGAGGTCTTACTCTTAGATTCTCTTCCTTAATACCTAACTTTAAGATAAAGTTCCAACAGTAATCAACCCAATATTTATACCATTCTAGGTCATCTCCTGGCTTACAGAAGAATTCTAGTTCCATTTGTTCAAATTCACGAACTCTGAAAATGAAGTTACCTGGAGTAATTTCATTTCTAAATGACTTACCAATTTGACCAATACCAAATGGTAATTTCTTTCTAGAAGTTCTTAAAACATTATTGAAGTTTACAAAGATACCTTGTGCAGTTTCAGGTCTTAAGTAAACAACAGACTTAGCATCCTCTAAAGTACCAATAAAAGTCTTAAACATTAAGTTAAATGCACGAGCATTTGTAAAGTTATGCTTGCCACAATTAGGGCACTTAACATCATGTTCCTCAATCAACTTATCCATCTCTTCAAAAGTCTTACCATCAGCACTGATACCGGTTGCTTGTTCAATAAGTTGGTCAGCTCTAAAACGACTCTTACATTCCTTACAGTCAACCATAGCATCCGCAAAACCCTTTAAGTGACCTGTTGCTTCCCAAGTTTTAGGATTCATGATAATTGAACTATCAATACCGACATTATATGGAGAAGTCTCAATAAACTCCTTCCACCATAAGTCCTTAATATTCTTTTTTAATGCAGCACCCAAGACACCGAAATCCCATGAGTTAGATAAACCACCATAGATTTCTGAACCTTGATAAACAAAGCCGCTACTTTTTAAATGTGATACGATTTCATCGAAATTATATTTACTAGGCATATTAATTAAAGCTCCTTTTTTTAAAACACGTTAAATTATAACACTTTCATACTCATAATAGGTAAAATCAGTGTACTTTATAGTATTAATAAGCTTATAATCACTTTCATTGAATTCAGGGAAGAAAGTATCGCAATCATGCACACCATTAACCTTAGAGATACATAGCTTCTTACAATATGGTAAAGCCTGTCTATAAATGTTAGCACCTCCACAGATCATAATTTCTTCAGAAGTATTCATATTCTCTTTTAAGAATGTAGAAAAATCATCGATAAAAGAATAGTTTTCGCCATCTTCCTTTTTATTATTAGACACAATCAAAGTATGTCTATTAGGCAAAGGCTTACCGATTGACTCAAAAGTCTTGCGGCCCATGACAATTCTCTTATTTAAAGTATGTTCCTTAAACAACTTCAAATCATCCTTGATATGCCACACTAAATCGTTATCCTTACCAATACCCCTATTTTCATCATAAGCTACAATAATTGAAAACATTAGACAGACACAGCCCCCTTAATTGCAGGATATGGGTCATAATCCTCGATCTTAATATCCTCATATTTAAAGTCAAAAATATTCTTAACATCCTTATTTAAAACAAGTTTAGGTAAAGGACGAGGAGTTCTAGATAATTGTTCATTAATTTGATCTAGATGATTTAAGTAAATATGCACATCACCAAAAGTATGGATAAATTCATATGGTTCTAAGTCACATACCTGAGCTACCATCGCCAACAACAATGAATATGAAGCGATATTAAATGGTACACCTAAGAACACATCACCACTTCTTTGGTACAATTGACAAGATAACTTTTTACCATCAGCCGATACATAGAATTGGAACAATGAATGACATGGTGGTAAGGCCATATCCTTAACTTCACTCGGATTATAAGCCACTACTAAATGTCTTCTAGAAAATGGATTATTCTTAATACCTTCGATTAATTGAGTAATTTGGTCAACCCCATTAAAATCACGCCATTGTTTACCATAAACAGGACCTAAATCACCATACTTGTCGGCAAATTCTTGGTCATCTCTAATCTTTTCAATGAATTCTTCTAAAGTTTCTCCCTTAAAATCAGGACTTTTAGAATATTTATCATATGGCCATTCATTCCAAATACCAACTTTCTTATCAACAAGAGGCTTAATATTAGTATTGCCACTTAGAAACCATAACAATTCTTCAAAAATACCACGGTAGAATACTTTCTTAGTAGTAAGTAATGGAAAACCTTTAGTCAAATCAAAACGCATTTGATAACCAAAAGTAGAAATAGTACCAGTACCAGTACGATCCTCTCTTTTTTCACCATGTTCCAAAACATGTCGACATAAATCAAGATATTGTTGCATATCATTCTCCCTTCAAATATTCTTCTAGCTTCTTATAGCCATCTTCTAAGTCTTTAAAGACAAAGGCATTAATACCTATGCTCTTTGCGCCCTCAACATTAACATCCAAATCATCCATAAATAGACACTCATTAGCTTTCAATCCATATTTATCCAATAATTTTAAATAAATATTCTTATTCGGTTTAATCATCAAAACATCATAAGAAATGACCATGCCATCCGCATTTTGAATAAATGGACACATATTATAGGTATATTCAAAAGCGTCCTTGGGATAATTAGATAAGATGTAATATTTTAGTCCCTTTTCTTTCACTAAGTCTATCATCTTTAGATTATCTTTTAATGGAAAAATAACATTTTCCATCCAAGGACCACCTAAAAACTTATCAATATCGTTTTTTATTTCAGGATGCTTTTCTTCAAAAGCCTTAACATAGCTTTCCTTATCACGATAAATACCCCTATCCATATCAGCCCAAATAGGATCTTTAATAGTTTTATTAAAAATTTCTAAAGCTTTTTCATCATCATAGCCTAGGCTTTTAATATACTTAATGGGCTTAAAATCAATTAATACATTGCCTAAATCAAATATAACATTTTTAATCATGTATCAATTTTACTATTTATTCATTGCCTTTAAAAGAACTTCTTCCTTCAGAATCCCAATGCCCTTTTCTTCATCACCTAGAACTATTAGTTTATCGCCTTCATTAATCGCAAACACCTTCATAGCCTTCTTAGGTATAACAATCTTATTATCAATTACTTTAACAGTTCCAAAAAAGTACTTGCCCTTAGGAGGAATCCCTAACAAATCATTATTATCATCGTAATTAACTAAATCATCCAAGGAAACATTAAAGATTTCTGCCATCTTTTGACAAACAAATATATCAGGTATGGTTTCTCCTGTTTCGTATTTAGAAATTGTTTGTCTAGAAAGGCATAGTTTATCCGCCAATTCTTCTTGAGACAACTTATTTTTCTTCCTTAATACACTTAAATTATCTGCCAACATTTTATTCTCCTAAAAGGATAGTTCTAATAATGGGAATCCTTTTAATTATTTTATACAAGAAAACACTTCCTAGCATAGCCACCGCAAAAGACAATAAATAATTCTTTATAAACAAACTGATAAGACAAATAAATAGGTAGTGGAATAGATAGATGCCAAAGCTATCTTTTACCAATACGAATTCTTTCTTATTGAAATACTTTTTAAAAATTCCTAATAATGATAAAGACATCAAATAGCCATATACCAAAGAAATTGGATTGCTCAACAAAGGATCTATAGCATAATTTTGACCAAGAAATATCATTGAATAAAAGGCTCCAATTATAATACATATAATAAAGAAGCAAATATTCTCAAAACACTTAATATTTTCTTCGTTAGATAAAACATAAAATCCCAAGAAATACGCAAAGCTATAATAACCAAAACGATACATTGGGATTAATGTGATATTACCTATTTGTCCACATAAAATAGCTACTATTCCTAAAATAATGAAGCCGAGATAATTTACTTTTATATTTGCTCTTTTTTTGATTAAAACTAAACATATCGAAAAAAGCCATAACATCTGCATTGTCCACATAACGCCTATTCCTGAAAGACAGATAATCAAATATTTAATGATAAAAGGGATGCCGGCAGGAATATTATCTAGAGCATTCGCGAAATACATATTTAAATAACCTTGTAGATAGCCAAAAATGATAACACCAATTGTCGAAGGCACTAATAACTTCTTAGTTCTAGCTTTAATAAATTCCTTAATATCATGATTTTCAAGATAATAATAAGAAGACATACCGGAAATTAAAAAGATGATAAACATAAACCAAGGATAGACAAAGTACAAATAAGCATCCATTAAGGATGTTCCATTAGTGCCATTATAGAAATAAATAACATGATAGATTACAACCATTACAACAACAGTCAAACGAAGATTGTCTAAATACTTTTTACGCATAAATAACCTCTCTTTTGATTGTATTTCCCTTTAAAGAAAAAACCCACCAATTATGTGAGCTAAAATCTTATAAAAATGTTAAGATTCATTGACAATTTCCTTAGAAACTCTTGTGACTTCTTCATTCATGATTTTACTAAATGTAGTATCATCGATTTCCATTTCTTCTTTACTAGCTAATGCTTCGTCCGCAAAATAATCAAAAGTCTTTTGTTTATCAGCCAACATCTTAGTAACTCTTTCATCAACAGTTTTCTCACACAACAAACGATGTACTAAGACACTTCTAGTTTGCCCCATACGATAGGCTCTAGATATTGCTTGATTTTCGATTGATGGTTTAAATTGTGGTTCACATAAGACAACGACCGAAGCAGCTTGAATATTTAAACCGGTACCACCAGATTGTATTTGAGCTGCCAAGACATATTTAGAATCATCTTTAGTAAATTCATCGATTAATTCCTGTCTTTTCTTAGGAGACAAAGAACCATTGATAGGTCCTATACAGATGTCTTTAAATAATTCACAAACTTTTTCAATCGTATTTAAGTAGAAAGAAAAGACAATAACCTTACGATTATCAAGTTTAGCTTCTTCAACAATCTCTTTTAAACGTAAAGCCTTACTTGACTTAGTTAAATCTTCCATATTAAAAGAAACCCTACGGCACATCGAATAATTTTCAGATAAAACCGCCTTATAATAAACTCTCTTTTCTTCACTTAATAGAGAACACCACTGATTCTTTTCAATCATCTCAGGAAGTTCCTTTAAAACATCTTCTCTTTTTCTACGATAATAAACAGGTGTAATAATTTCCTTAAAAGATGATGCCTGCGATAAATACTCCTTACCCTTTAATTTCTTAGCGATATCAGGTCTTAGGATATTGATTAAACCAATCATCTCTTTCACATTATTTTCAAGTGGGGTACCTGACATAAATAGAATTCTATCAGTATGCTCACACAAGGCTCTTACACTTATTGATCTTCTTGTCTCATAATTTTTAACATAATGAGCTTCATCTACTATCAACATTGAATATCTAGTATCTATAGAAAACATCGATGTCATCTCAAATGTAGTAACACCAACCCCACCATACTTCTTCCATTTCTCTAACATCTCTTGTTTATGTTCACCATAGATTTTAATAACACTTAAAGTGCTCTTTTCACTTATTTCCTTACACCAGTTGATAATAACACTAGCAGGACAAACTACTAAAAACTTATTCTCACCAATATTATTTAAAGAAACCATGGTAGCGATAGCTTGTATTGTCTTACCTAGACCCATCTCATCGCCCAATAAAACTTTCTTTTGGTTAAGAATATACTTTACGCCCCACTTTTGGTAATTACGTAATTGACATTTTAAACCTGCTTCCTTGATTTCCTGTTGTTTAACTTCTTCGACAATCTCTTTTGGTAAACCAAAATTATTATCCATATTTAAAGTAACATCAGGAACGATTTCTTCTAAACAATTGATTAATATAATTGAGTTATCTTTAAAATATTCAAAAGGATTACTATCATCTTTAATAGTCTTATCTAACTTATTGAAGATATCGCTTATCTTTTTTCCCTCTATTCCATTTAGTAATAAAGATAAATTGTTACCATCCTTCTTATCAATAGCGTTTTTAATACTTAACATATCAACATCAGCTATATCATCAACAATCATATCTAGTTTTTGATACTTAATTAGTTTTGATAATAAAAAATAGTAATCATCACTTTGATTATCAACACTGATTCTTAATTTAGCCTGTTTACTAACATCATAGCTTATGTCATTTATTAGTTTTCTAATCACATAAGAAGTATCTACCCCAATACCTTCAATTTGACCAATTTTAAAAATATTGGCTTTCTTTAAATCAGCTATATTCTTATATCCTGCATCATATAGATATTTAATATGAATACCAGCTTTTCGATTAGTTAATTCTTCAAGTGGTATTGTTTCTAAGATTTTCTCGGTTTCTTTTTCAATGATGTCATAAGTGATTGTTTTTACATCACTCGCATATTTATCTTTAATGCCTTGTGCCTTATCAAGATAAACAAGAATATTCTTGGCTCTATCAATAATTTCCATATTCTAAATCAAAATTCCTTTTAGATGATCAACTTCATGGTGAACCTCCCCACCTAAATGCTTAAGCATTATAGATAGGGCTTCCAAGGGCTTGTGTTCCCCTAGACTTACGCCTACCATTGATACGGTTAAGACACAGTAATAATAGTATATAAACTAGCATTACCCATTCTCACTAACATGTATAGGCTTATGATAAAACTTATATCATTATTATAGAATTAATATTCCATAATGTTGATAAAGTTCTTGAGGTTCCACTACCAATATTAGAGACTTCTGTCATAATATTGGGGTATATTTTAATTAACTCCTTAATAAAATATCTAGCACCTATATTATAGCTTGCAGATAAATCACAGTTATATGTTTTGCCATTTTGGAATTTACATACATCATATGGTGTATCTTCACTTACTTTTTTACCTCTTAGTACAACACCACTGCCATCATATGCAAGTTTACTTGTATTCCATGCACAAACACGAGCTATACGCATACCATAACTATGCGCCAATCTCTCTGTTGTATTTTGAATATCTTGATGTTTCCACATTGAAAGTTTTTGTTTCTTAGAGCCTTTCTTTTTGCCTTTAGTATCTAAATAATCAAATACAATCACATCACAGTTATTTTTTTTGGCATAGTCAACAATCTTGTGAGCGATAAGATGAGCTAAATTTAGGTTTCTTCTTTTAGCTATGTTCCACAATCTTTTCGTGTCGTGAGAGCCATGTTCTTTTTGAAATGATGACACTCTATTTAATGCATTAGTTACAGAGTCTTTTTCTTTACCACAATTAATAAACTTTCGCGATAAGACAGTTCCATGTACATCTAAAACACTAACAGTCGCATCATTTGTAACACCTAAATCAACAGCACATACTTTTTGTTTAGAGATTTCTTTATCAGATAACTCAACTTGAAATTCTCTTGTAAAGCGAAGTTCGTAGTGGCTGTACTTCTTTTCAATAACTGGAGCACTCCATGAATCTAAAGGTGCTTTATTTTCTATATATCTTAAATCAGAATGATTTAATCTTATTTCTTGCCAAACCCAATCATTATTTCTATAAACCTTAATATAAGTTTTATCACTTTGATAATCAAACATATTATCTTTATAGAAACAAGGCATTAAATGATTACCAGTATCAAGTTTTGGCATAGCACCCTTACAATCATTAGCTTTCCAATTTTCAATTTGAGACATATAACTAGAAACTATACCAATAGCCTTAGTTATAGCACTTCTTCTTAAATATGATGGAAACTTATAGAACTTATCATCAAAGACATATATAGCTTTATTGTTTCTTGTATTATGAACTAGCTTTTCTACATAATTCATCTTTCTTAAAGAAGACTCCAACTCAGCTATATCATCATAATTCTCTTGAATAGGTGTTATTAGATAATTAATGGCATCATTAAAAATAACAATTGTTCTTTTAATTGCCTTATAACCACTTTTAAACTTAACACCATAACTATGAGTTATCTTCATACATATATTATACTTCATTTAGTGGTAACATATTATTATGAAAACAAAGAAAGATAAAAACCTTAATTATTATACAAATAGACATGCAGTTTACTTATTACAATATCATTTAGTGGTAGTAACAAAATATAGACATAAAGTAATAAACAACGAATTAAAAGATAGATTAATTAAAATTAGCTACAGTATTATAGAAAATGATTGGAAATCTAAAATAATATCTATAAATACTGACGAAGATCATATTCATATATTATTTGAAACATCACCACAAACACAATTATCTAAATTAATAAACAACTATAAAACAGTTACATCCAGATTAATTAGAAAAGAATTCTCTAAACAATTAGAACCATATTACTTAAAACCATATTTCTGGTCAGATACATATTTTATTAGTTCTGTTTCAGATAACAGTGAAGCAATGATAAAAACATATATAGATAAACAGGGTATTAGAAAACTCGACTAACCCCACCTAAGTTTTAAGTTATAGATGGGGAATGCGTCGAGTTGTTATTCAATGATTTGAGCGGTTAATCCCTTAAACTCTTCTGTATGACACTTGAAATTAAAATCATCATATTTAACTTTAATAGTTTGGTGTCTTATACATTTTCTTTCACCACTATGTGATAAACAGCTTTCCATAGTCTCGTATGCATCCTTAGTACTTATAATAACTGGATTAAACATTACTAGATAAGACATTCCAACTTGAGCAACAATGATAGAAACATCCTCTCCTATCATATTAGCAGCCATGCCAATGCATCTATAACTATTAGCCTTGATGGTATCTAAAAGATCATAAGCGATATTAATATCATCTTTAGTAGCCTTTCTCGCCTTCTTAGACAAGAAAAATATATCTTTACATATAGGTTTAATCATAATCTAATAGAACGTATAGCCCTTTCTACCCTTTTCCTTAGTTTGATATAAGGCCTTATCAGCATCCCTAAATATATCATCACCTGGATTTTCTCTATCACTTAACGCAATACCAACACTTATAGAAACCATTGGCTCTCCATCTTTAGAAATAGCCAACTGTCTATTAATTTCATTAATCTTATCAGAAATAGTATAGTTTAATTCACTGTTCATATCGACCATGATAATCGCAAACTCATCGCCGCCAATTCGACAAATATGGTCAATACTTCTAAAAGTTACTGTCAATAAGTCAGCTACCTTCTTTAAAATTACATCGCCCACCGCATGGCCATAAGTATCATTAATACTCTTAAAAGTATCCACATCAATTAAAATAAGCGCAAAATTATTCTCATCCTTAACATAAAGATTCAAAATAGAATCAAAAGTACCCCTATTTAATAAACCAGTCAAAGGATCATGTTCCGACTTATGCTTAATAAGCTTCTCTCTTGCCTCATTTTCCCTATAAACTTCATTATAGGTATTGGCCACTGTCCTAAGTTCATAAGCGCCAACTAAAGGGATCTCCTTATTCTCTTTAATATTTTCATTAAGAATTAATAGAGGTTTAATGATTAGAAAATAGATTGATAAACAAATCAATACTCCTTCAATCACAAATAAGCCAATGCCAATTTCTAACATCATATAGGCACTCTTATAAGCCTTAGAAGCACTATCTTGTTTCTCTAATAATTCATTACTAATTTTATTTAAAGAAGTTGAGACCTTGTTCATTATAAACATATTGGTCGTCTCATAATTAGTATCACCAATTAAAGCCTTAGCCCTTTCAATCTTTTCTAAATCACTTAAATCTTTATCCGCTTCTTTTAGTTCAACATCCAATAAAGAAATTGGCCATTTATCTTCATCCTTTTCAATAGACTCCTCGATTAATCTTAAAATATATTTTTGAGACTCTACCAAACGATTAGATAATTCCATCGCATCATCCAAGGAACATGTTGTATCACAATCGTTAGATAATTTTTCTAATTCATCAATGGCCTTTTGTCGATTATTGATAACACTGAACTCAATAAAATACTCATCGATATATTTTTGATCAAGTGAACTAACCGCTAGCCTCACTTGTCTATTTAGCTTATTAGTACCCATTTCAAAACGCTTAATAGCCTTTTCAGCACTAATATAGTCTAATGTCGCCTCACTTGATATTTCATACTGTCTATTGGCATAGAAAGCATAAAATATACAAAAACAAGCTAAAACAGCCACAATACTTACCGAAATTATCCCTACGGTCTTAATCTTTAAATGTTTTTTCATACGTTTAACCCAATAAACGAATTATACCATTTCAAACCCAATAAAATGATATTATTAATTCATTATGAGAAGAAACAAGGGATTTACATTAGCAGAATTATTAATTATCGTAGCCATTATCGCAATACTTGTAGGAATATCTATACCAATATTTACTAGTCAATTAGAGAAATCTAGAAGAGCTGTAGATAAGGCTAATGCTAGAAACATTGAAGCAGTACTAGGTGTTGCAGCTAATTCTAATGAGATAGAATTTACCAATAAATATGTAGAAGGTTCTTCTAGCAAATATGCCTGCATTGCGGTTATTGTTGGCAAAGATAAAGTTAAATACTATGTCAGTGGCAATATCAAAATTAATGGAATAGACTTTAACAGTGGTGATCACGATTATTCTCGTTTAAAAAAATTATTGGATAAAAATAACATCCTAGATTATCGTGTTAAATCAAATGATGGATGGAACTTCTACGCCGTCTTCTTATATTCAGATGGAACCATGAAGATTGGTTCAGGAAATGATAATGGGTTTAATGAATATGAAGATAATACCTTTGAAACGCATGCCAATAATTGGAAGAATAGAACTGATAAATCAAGTATCGAAAAATAAAGGATTACCATATAAAGATAATCCTTTTTAAATACAAATTATTCTAATTCGAAGGCACCAGTATATAACTGATAATATTGACCCTTCTTTTCAAGTAACTCTTCATGAGTTCCTCTTTCGATAATGTGGCCATGGTCTAAGACGATAATCACATTAGAATTCTTAACCGTAGATAATCTATGAGCAATGACAAACACCGTACGACCTTGCATTAACTTGTCCATACCGCTTTGTACCAAGCTTTCAGTTCTTGTATCAATAGAAGATGTTGCCTCATCTAGAATCATAACTGGAGGATCAGCTACAGCCGCTCTAGCAATTGCCAACAATTGACATTGACCCTGAGACAAGTTAGAACCATCACCATGCAACATTGTGTTATAACCATCAGGTAAATGTTTAATAAACTCATGAGCACCTGCTAGTTTAGCAGCCGCAATACATTCTTCATCAGATGCATCAAGCCTACCATATCTAATATTTTCCATTACAGTATCCGTGAATAAGACAGTATCCTGTAATACGATGCCTAAAGATTTACGTAAATCGGTCTTTTTAATCTTATTGATATTGATACCATCATATTTAATTTTGCCATCCGCAATATCATAGAATCTATTAATTAGATTAGTAATAGTAGTCTTACCAGCACCAGTAGCCCCTACAAAAGCTACCTTTTGACCAGGTTTGGCATATAAAGAAACATTATGAAGAATTTGCTTATCAGGATTATAGGCAAAATCCACATCAAAGAATCTAACATCCCCCTTAAGCTCGCTGTAAGTCAAAGTACCGTCACCATGAGGATGTTTCCAAGCCCACATATTAGTCTTTTCTTTGCATTCAACAAGCTCACCATTAACCTTCTTAACATTAACAAGTTCTACATAACCCTCATCTTGTTCACTTTCTTCATCTAATAATTCAAAGACACGTCTAGCACCAGCTAAACCCATGACAATCGAATTAATTTGAGGAGATATTTGTTGGATATTGCCCGCAAATTGACGAGACATGCCAAGGAAAGGCACCACTACCGCAATAGAGAATGGTAGACCTGAAATAGAGAAGTTTGGTGCACCCTTTTCAATAAAGAAACCGCCCGCAACAGCCACAAAGACATAAACAATATAAGAGACATTATTTAAAATAGGCATTAAAGTATTTGAATACTTATTAGCTAAATATGTTGCCTCAAACAGTTCATCATTTACCTTATCAAAGTCAGCCTTAGTATCATCTTCATGATTAAATACCTTAATAACCTTTTGACCATTGATCATCTCTTCGATAACACCCTCAGTCTTGGCAACATTCTTTTGTTGAGCAACGAAATACTTCGATGATTTACCGCCAATCTTCTTGGTAATAAAGATCGAAAGAATCGCACCCAAGATAATAACTAGAGCCATAGGAATACTATAGTAAAACATAATACAAAGTATAGTTGTTAAAGTAACAGCCGAAATCATTAACTGTGGGAATGATTGAGAAATCATTTGTCTTAAAGACTCAACATCATTTGTATAATAAGACATAACATCACCTCTTTGATGAGTATCAAAGAATCTAATAGGAAGTGTTTCCATATGATCAAACAATTTAATTCTAATCTTACTTAAAGAGCCTTGAGTAAAGATAGCCATAAGTTGGTTATAGGCAATGCCAGCAATCAAACTAGTTAAATAAAATGCAGCTAAGATACTAATCAATCTAGCAACATCTGGTTTTATTTGTTCAAAAGGCAAATTATTTTCAAAAGCTTCTTGAATTAAAGCTACTACATTTTGTTGGAAAATAGCAGGAATAGAACTAATTACCGCATTGACAATAATCAAGACAATAATAAGTGGTAAAAGCTTAGGATAGAAAGAAAACAACATCTTAAATAAGCGCTTAACAGTCGCAATCTGATTCTTCTTCTTACTCATGTTCTTCACCCCTTTCAGTGCCTTGTTTATTTTGAGAATAATAAACTTCTTGATAAATCTTATTATTCTTTAAAAGTTCTTCACTTGTACCAATGGCATCAATCTTGCCATTATCCATGACAATGATACGATCAGCATCTTCAACACTTGAAGTTCTTTGAGCAATGATAATCTTAGTAGTCTCTGGAATATACTCTTTCATTGCCTTTCTAATCAAGGCGTCGGTCTTAGTATCTACAGCGCTTGTAGAATCATCCATGATTAAAATCTTAGGCTTCTTCAACAATGCTCTAGCGATACAAAGTCTTTGTTTCTGACCACCAGAAACATTAGTACCACCCTGTTCAATATAAGTATCATAGCCCTTTGGCATCAAATCAATAAATTCATCGGCACAAGCTAAATGACATACATGCTTAATCTCATCCATTGACGCATTCTTATCACCCCAACGGATATTGTCCGCGATAGTGCCCGAGAACAAGACATTCTTTTGAAGTACCATGGCGACAGAATCTCTAAGCACTGTTAAATCGTAGTCTCTAACATCTCTTTTGCCAACTCTTACACTGCCCTCACTTACATCGTAAAGTCTTGGGATAAGTTGTACTAATGATGTCTTAGCACTACCAGTACCACCGATAATGCCAATTGTTTCACCCGATTTAATATGAACATCAATATCCTTTAAGACCGCATGTTCACTTGACTTAGCATACTTAAAACGGACATTATCAAAGTCAATTGAACCATCCTTTACAATAGTGACGGCATTTTCAGGTGATACCAGATTAGATTTTTCCTTCAATACTTCACAAACTCTTTCAGCACTCTCTTGTGAGAAAGTCAACATTACAAATAACATTGACAACATCATCAAAGAAGAAAGAATTTGGAAACTATATGTAAGTAAAGTTGAGAATTGTCCAATATCCAAAGCTACACCATTTGTAGTAATAATAGTCTTAGAACCAAAATATAAGACAAACAACATTGTTGAATACATACACATTTGCATCAAAGGATTATTGAAAGCTAAGATTCTTTCGGCTTTAGTAAAGATATCTCTAATATCATTAGAAGCCGCATTAAACTTCTCTTGTTCATAATCTTCTCTTACAAAAGACTTAACTACTCTAATGCCTTTGATATTTTCTTCAATTGAATTGTTTAAAACATCAAACTTAGGGAAACCCTTTCTAAATAATGGCATAGTAAGCTTAACAATAAGGAATAAGCCAAAGCCTAAGATTGGAATCACTATAAGGAAAATAATTGCCATCTTACCGCCCATAAAGTAGGCCATAAAGAATGAGAAAAGTAAGTTCAATGGTGCTCTAAAAGCCATTCTAATAAGCATCATAAAGGCCATTTGAATATTTTGAATATCGGTAGTTAATCTAGTAACTAAAGAAGCACTAGAGAACTTATCGATATTACTAAATGAGAAACTTTGAATATTGTAGAAAACATCATGTCTTAGATTCTTCGCAAAACCAGAAGTAGCTAAAGCACAAGTTCTACCAGCCAAATAGCCAAATAATAATGAGGTCATTGCCATAGCTAATAAGATATAGCCATAATGTAGTATTCTATCAACACCACAGCCCGCCTTAATTTCATTAACTAAAAGGGCAATAGTATAAGGGATTATAGCTTCCATGATTACTTCACCAATAACCAAAATAGGAGTAAGAATCATTGGCTTTTTGTACTCACGAACGCTTTTTAACAACTCTTTTATCATTAAAAAAATAACTCCTTTCGTATTAACCTACATATTGTACACCATTTAAAAATATTCATGTAAGCACTAGTTTAAAAAAGCCTCAATGATAAGGCTTGCATGTTATCTCTTGTTAAAATTACCAACCACAATCATTACAGCACCCACGATAAATAAGATGTAATGGATATTAGATGGAATCTTATCAAAAGATTTATTATAAATAGATATAAATAGGATGATTATTACCCCAAGTGTACTTAGTAATCTTTGCATACTATTTTCTTTCCAAAACCACAATATTCTCAACATGGCCAACTGAAGTATATGGGAACATATCAACTGGCTGAATAGTATTGACATTATAGGCATCCCTAGTTAAGAAAGACAGATTATCTCTTAAAGATTCAATACCACAAGAAATATAAACGATCTTCTTAGGCTTAAGTCTTAATACTGACTTTAAAAACTTGATAGAAGCGCCACTTCTTGGCGGATCCATAATAAGAGCGTCTAAATGTAAATGATTCTTAGCCATATTTTCCATATAATGGCCCGCATCATCACAAACAAACTCAATATTATCAATCTTATTATACTTAGCATTTTTTATCGCATCCTTTATTGCGAAGCTATTAAGTTCTACACCCAACACCCTTTTAACGCTTTTAGAAGCTATCATGCCAATAGTACCAGTACCACAATAGGCATCAACAATTGTCTCATCGCCCTTAAAATCAGCTAATGTTAATGCCGTATTATATAAAACTTCAGTTTGAAATCTATTAATTTGATAAAAACTAGAAGGACTAATCTTAAATTCTAGGCCACATAATTCATCCTTAATATAACCCTTACCATATAAAACAGTATTCTTATCACCAAGAATCATTGAAGTATGTTTATTATTAAAGTTTTGAACAATCGTTGTAACATATGGATTATATTTTAAGATATCTCTAATAAATTGTTCCTTCTTATTAATATTAAAACTACCAGTAACCAAAACCAGCATCACCTCATTTAGGTTACTAGTTCTAATTAAAAGATGTCTTAGACAACCCTTATATGAATATTCATCAAAAGCACTAATCTTATATTTAGTGGCAATTCTTAATACTGAATCAATTAGTTCATTAGCCCTTTCATCCACAATCATACATTCTTTAATAGGCACAATCATATGAGTAGAACTTACATAATTACCACAGATTAAACGACGCTTATCATCATAGCCAAAAGACACTTGAACCTTATTACGATAGTTTGTAGGATGTTTACAGCCTATAATCTCTTCAACATTGCCAAACTTCTTTAACAGGCTTAAAGCATGTTCCTGTTTCATCTCTAATTGCTTAGGATAGCTAATGCCCTGCATTGAGCAGCCACCACAATATTTACTATAAATACACTTATCCATTTTTGTTCACCTTATTTATTAATACCACAAAACCAAGAAAACCAACTAGACTTGCAACAACCGCCATATATTCCATATACTTAACACCAAGATTATCGATGATAAAGCCTGTTGTTAATGAACCAAACAAGGAACCAAAGACACAAGCTAGAGTTAAGAAAGCCTGGCCTCTTGTAATCTCGTCTTCTTTTAATACCTTAGTAGCCAAGGCTACACCACCTGGCATCATTAATGAGAATGAAAGACATTGAATAATTTGAGTCAAATATAGACAAGTTACATTACCACTTAAAACTAATAATGTTGCCTTCAACAAGAACATGAACGCAGCCAGTAGCAACACTTTATTTAAACTTAATCTTTTAATAAAGAAGGGATATATCAATAAAATACCTAAGTATTCAATAATAGCCTTAACACCTAAAATACTGCCTAAGTCATTACTATTACCACCAACATTTTCAACAATCAGAATCATAAAATTATCTAACATTAAATAGCCATAATAGATAAAACTTAAGAAGACAATTAATAAGACAAAATATTTATTATTCTTAATAAATTCTTTATATGAAATCTTTTCTTTAGTAATAACAACATTATTATTCACTATTTGATAATCTTTTCTTAAAAGTAACAAATCACACAATAGACCTAGTGACATTAAGATAAAAAAGATAATAATTATCTTATAAGAAAATAGATTAGATAAATAGCCTAATACAAAACAAAAGATGGCATAAGAAATAGAACCACAGGCCCTAGCCTTGGCAAAGTCTATCTTAATACCACAATATAGAAACTTACTACTTAAAGTATTAATCAAAGGTTCTATACCAATATATAAGCTAGTACCGATGATAAAGATGATTGCCAACAAAGCATTAGCACCGCCAATAAAATAATTACATACAGCACAAACAAAGATCAATAAGGCACAAATAACACTCATCTCAAAAACGTTTATTTTCTTTGATTTATCACAAATATCAGCTAGAAATATTTGTAAGGATATCGCAATAAAAGATGAGGCAGCCAAGAAATATCCTGCATTAGAGGCACTAAATCCTCTTTCCTTCAAGGTATAAACACTAAAACCATAGATAATGCAAGTTATCGCATGAAGAAAGAAGAAAGATAAAGAATGTTTTAAGTTAATTTGTTTTTCCATACCCAACAATTCTAGCACAACTCAATATATGATTACAGGTTCTCTACTTTTCTTGATTATGATAGGCACAATAACAATTAAACCAAGGATAAAAATAATTAGATATCGATAATCTGAATTCTTGAAAAAGATATCAATTATCTTAATGATGATTGATGAAATAAACAGATAAAATATCATTTCCTTATCAACTAATTCCCTAATCTTCTTATTAGGAAATAATAATTTTAAAACAATGATAACTACTATCAATAATATGAAAAAGATAAGTAAAGCAGACAACACAAAAGTAATGACTGGTGATATTACAATCTTAATAAGTGTACTTACAAATTTAATGATAAGGGTTCCCAAAAGCCATAGTGGAAATCCCAAACAAAGTCTTATGATAAACGGAATTCTTTCGACAAAACTTTGCCTTCTTACATATTGGGTTTGCATCTCGACAATTCTTTCGTGATCTTCATCCGCCTTCTTGAACAAATCATCAGAATTAGCCATAAGCATTCCAATCGAAGCTAAAGTGATACTTATACTTAATAATAATTTCTTTTTCCCCATACCACACCCTCATCTATTATTGATGCTAGGTAATAACAATTATTTATATATGTGCACCTGTAACAATGCTGACCATAAAAATAAGTTTATGCACTGGTTTAAGTGCTCAATTAATCTTGTTTCCTTCTCAAACAAGTGAGATCACACCCCATAATAGACTACCAACTTTATTAAATTAGATCAGTTGTCCAATTAATTTCTTGAATCTTTTGATCAAGCAATCTTAATTCCTTACTCAAAGCGTCAAGATCTTTTTGAAGCTTGGCAACATCAACAGTACTATCAATCTTAATTTCTTTTAAAGAATAACGATCAACCAAAGCACTGCTTTCATTTAAGAAAGCTCTTAAAATGCCAATTTTCTTAATTAAAACATCCTTTTTAGCCAGCAATGAAGTTAAAGGCGTTTCATCAACTAAAGTAGCCGCATTAGTCATATTAATGCGATAAATATAATCTTCAAGTTGCTTGCTCACTTCATCAAGCTCTTTTAATAAATCTTTTGGATCTTCATTAGGCTTTACACCTTCTTGAACTTTCGCATTATTTAAAAGTCTAGTCTGTAATTGAGTTAATCTAGTTTGTAGATCAGCTCTTTCAATTAAAGCAGCTGCAAGTTTCATTATTTTTCCTCCTTCAAGATATATTCCATTGTATATTCTTTTACCTTCATCCCCATTTTATCATAGAAAGCTTTAGCACTATCATTTCCTTCCCAAACATTAAGAGTGAGCTCATAACAGCCTATTCTTTTAGCTTCTTTCTTTAAAAAATCAAATAATAACTTACCAGTACCCTTACCTCTTTGACTTTCATCAACACACAAATCATCGATAAACAATTCCTTGTTTTGGTGCATGGTAGTTGAAAAAGGTGCCATTTTTATTTGACAAAAGGCATAAGCCACAACACCGTTTTCATCAACTACATAAATAGGATTATCATCATCTGCCAACATATCTATAAGCATATCCCTTGTATACTTAGTCTTACCCGATATAAAGATATCAGACCTAATATTTGCATGTATTTCAAGTACCTGGTTAAGTAAAGATAAAATCTTATCAATATCCTCTTGTTTTCCTCTTCTAATTTCCATTTAACAACTCCAATAATTCATCCTTAGACATACTACTCAATGATGCATTAGCACCAGATAAGATTTCATCAGCTAGATTCTGTTTATCTTCTTGTAACTTCAAAATCTTTTCTTCCAAAGTATCCTTGGCAATTAGTTTATAAACAGTAACCGTATTTGTTTGCCCTATACGATGGGTTCTATCGGTTGCTTGGGATATGACAGCCTCATTCCACCATGGATCATAATGAATAACGATATCAGCACCAATTAGATTTAAACCAGTACCACCAGCTTTCAGTGATATTAAGAAGACCTTAACATCATCCTTATTAAACTTATTACATAGTTCTAGTCTTTCTTTCTTATCAGTAGCCCCAGTTATCTTATAATAAGCTATTTTCTTCTTATTTAGTTCTTCTTCTAAAATCTCCAACATTGAAGTAAATTGTGAGAATACCAATAACTTATGACCGCCATCAATCGATTCTTCTATCAACTGTAAACAGGTATCCTTCTTAGCGCTACCACCCTTATAATCTTCCAATAATAAAGATGGATCACAACATATTTGTCTTACTTTCATAAGTTCTGCCAGTATTGCAATCTTACTAGTAGAGAAAGCCTTCTCGTCTTCATTTTCTACTAATTTAGAAATTTTCATAACCTGAGCATCATAGATTTCCTTTTGCCTAGAATCGAAATTGGCATAATAGACTCTCTCAATCTTCTCAGGCAAGTCTTTTAATACATCCATCTTTCTTCTTCTTAAAATAAAAGGACCAATCATCTTCTTTAACATATTAGAAGCATATTCATCACCATCATTCACTATTGGTGATTCAAAATGTTTTCTAAAATATTCATAAGAATATAAATAATCAGGCATCAAGTAATTAAAGATACTCCATAGTTCTGACAATCTATTTTCAATCGGCGTACCAGTAAGCGCAAAACGCTTCTTACTATCAATTTCCTTAACAGCCTTTGCAGCACCAGTTGTTTGATTCTTGATATATTGAGCTTCATCGATTATTTCTACATCAAAACTGATATCTGAATATAAATCAATATCTCTTTTTAATAGGTCATATGAAGTGATTAAGACATCATACTCATGCCTATGGGTTAATAAAGCGCTTCTTTCATCCTTATTGCCTACCACCATGCCTACTTTAATAAAAGGTGCAAACTTATTAAATTCAGCATACCAGTTATATACAAGCGAAGCAGGTGTTACAATTAATGATTTAATCTTTTCCTTGTTTCTATAAGCTAATAAAGAAATAACCTGTAAAGTCTTACCAAGGCCCATTTCATCAGCTAAAATACCACCAAAACCACAGTCATATAAGACATTCAACCACTTAAATCCATATACTTGATATGATCTTAAGTCAGCATTCAAATCTTTAGGCAGTTCATAAGAACTGATGTCGATGTTTTCAAAACGTTTTACATAATCATTAAAATGTTTATCTCTTTTTACA
Source organism: Solobacterium sp. (assembly GCA_022776215.1). Lineage (GTDB taxonomy): Bacteria > Bacillota_I > Bacilli_A > Erysipelotrichales > Erysipelotrichaceae > Colivicinus. The sequence continues at coordinate 56,603 of JALFIR010000081.1, forward strand.
TCGATATTTTCAAATTCATTCAATTCTTCATTTAAAGATAAGATACGATATGAAGGTAACTTGATATCTTCTTTTAAGAACTTCTTATCAGTGATATTCATTTCCTCTTTTAAGCTTAATAACTTATCAAGGTCCTTATCATTCATATCAACGAATTCGCCACTTCTTAGTCGATGATACTTTTTCTTTTGTTTATAACTACTTAAAACAGCTAAAAGTTCATCTCTTTCAAGATCGGAAATTAAATTAAGATTTAATAAGTCACTTTGAACACGAACACCAACAGAAACTTTTACCTTCTTTTTAACTCCTAAAGAATCAAAACGAGCCGTGGAGAATACTTCACCATATTCTCTTAATTCATTTAAGGAAGTTAATAGATGATATAAACATTCATCATTTCTGATACATAATTCATCATCATTATATTCTTCAAAGTCATTTAAAAGGTATTCTAAAACATTTTTTTCTCTTTCAAAGTCTCTAGTTCCTGTTTTATCTAAAAGATTATATTTATCTTCTTTATAATAAACATCACATTTACATGTAACTAAACCGTCTAAGGCATCCAAATAAAATTTAAAAACAGGACGCACAGGAACATTCTTTATTATTTTATCTTCATCTTCGATTATAAGATTTTGATAAGTCTTCAATTTAGGCAAAATATCATAATAGAAATCACCCAAATTAGCAGCACCAATCTTGATATCATTTCCGTTTAATCCATATATCACATCGACTATTTCATTATCATTTAGGATTCTCGAAAACTTATTAGGCCCAATCAAATACTTATATTTTTCACCACTGAAGCATGAAAAAGGCGGATGACTTATTGTCACACTTTTTAACTCATCATCAACAATTTCAGGACTGATAGTAATAGGTAAATCATTATTCACAATACTTAAGTTGATTAATGATTTAGTCTTTTCATCATATTCTTTATAAATTAGTTCTACTTGTCTACCATAAGATAAATCAAATAGTTTATCCATTCTATTTTTTTCTAAACTTATATAAGAACTAGGTGGAGCAGCAACATAATAGCGACAATTCACATAATTGTAAAAAGAATTAGATTCTTCAATATAATCTTCTAGATATTTAAACAAAGCCTTAGAATCTTCAGCTATATCGTCCTTACTAAAATCTAAAGTAACTTTAGTACTTAAATCATATTTAGCACTTCTTTTATAACAATCAATGAAATAAGAAAGATCTTTAATATTCAATAGTTTGTCTTTGCCAGCCTTAAACTTTATTAAATATTCATCCTTGTCTTTATCGAAAGTAAAAGATGGAATAAGATGAATACTTTCACTTCGTCCCATTATATTAGAACTACGTTTTTCCTTACTATAATCCAAAAAGTTTTGACCTAATCTATTAGTCTTATCAAACTTATGGTCTACAAAATAGTCTTCAACCATCATTAGGGAAGCAGCCTTATTTGCACACAATTTATATCTTTCATAATAAGGTCGTCTCATGCATTCTTGACAGTGGCAATTAAATAAGATGATTCTATTGGCAGTGAATTTAAAATTAACATAATCTCTACCACTACCAATTAAGAAATTATAGGCAACATCATCATCATAAAAGTTCTTATTATCTAAAATCATATTAGTCTTATTTAGACAAATAGTCTTAGCCCTCTTATAAGTTTCCTCAGACATATAATAGTCACCCATTAAATTTTCGATATCAATATCTGATTTAGGATTATTAATATAAGTATATCTTGTATCCTTATAGCTGCCCTTTAAGACATCAGGAAAAACCTTTTCTATTTCAAATAAAGTAGCAATTATATGTTTGCAATAGCCCTTGTCTCTATATCTTGGGCAGGTACATTTTTGAGCAGTTACTTCACCCTTATTATTGATTACAGTAGTAACTTTATATTCAGAATAATAGTCTGATCCTGCAACTTGTGCAGTGAAAATGTTGTTGTCACGGTCAATAAAAAGGACTTTATTCATTTCAAAATAATCTCTGCCCTTTTCTAATTCCCAATCATTAAATTTATCTTGCCAACTCATGAAACAATTCTATCATTTATTTAGCATTTCCAACTTCGAAATATATTCACAATCAAACTTAGATATACCCAAATCCTTTAACGAAGTCGGTAAACCTATTTTCTTACACCACTTATATACTTCTTCAAATTCTTTAGCACCCTCATGACACAACTGCACTAAAGTACCATAGGCTACTTTTTCACCATGCATCTTAGGACAATCTAATTTATAACTTATTTCATGAGCTAGGTTAGTGCCACACTCTACAAAACCTACTCCTGATAAATAAATATTAGTTCTAATTATAATTTCTTGTAAGTCACCTATCTCTTTATTTTCAAAGCCTGAAATAGAATCGATTCCATATTTCATTAGATTATCGAAGCATTCTCTAGCTTCATCATTCATCTTCCTGTTGGCCCTAGCCTCAAAATAAGTAGACAAAGCATCACCCATACCGGCTATTGTTAGTCTTGTTGGGCATTTAATAATGATACTAGTATCAACTAAAACTACATCAGGATTCTTATCAAGATATAGATATCTATCAAGGCTACCATCTTCATGATAAAGAACAGACAAGGCAGTACATGGTCCATCATTTGAAGCACTTGTTGGAATAATAATTAAATACTTCTTATTAAAATGAGCTACTGCCTTAGCAACATCTAAAATCTTACCACCACCAAAGCCAATAACTATATCATAGTCTTTAACTATTAAAGATAATCTTTCAATTTCCTTTAATGAACATTCACCATTAAATACTTCTATCTTAAAATTATTAACATTATCAAAAGTATCATAGCTTCTTTTATCAGCTATCATATATACTTTCTTATCTTTGAATTTATCTAATTCTTTTAAAGCACCAGGATATTGTATATATTCCATAATTAACCAATCATCTTCCCAATATTGTTGTAAGCTTCTTCAGCCTTGGTGACATCTGATGATTTATCTTTGTTACCGCTAAAAATCTTTGTTTTTATGTCGCCGTAATGATAATAGACTTCCACACCATACCAATCCCAAGAATCATTATTTTTATTTTTACTGACAACTTTAAGGCCATCGCCTATTAAGCCTGCTTCACTTACAATTTTTTCAATTTCATCATTGTAAACATCCCAATCTTTGCCATTTTCTTTTCCATTAATTCTAACTGTTGTGTTGGCACCGCAAAAATAAGTATTATGTGCTTTTGCATTATCAGGATAACCAGATGGCCAACTATTCTTATCTCGTGTAACGATGACCCAAATGCCAGAAGCTTGGCCCGCTACCGTAGGTGGTGCTAATTCGATAGTTCCATCATTAACAGCAGTTGCCAGTACTGATTAAATCGATCTAGCAGTATGTAAGTCCTTAGCTTTTCTAGACTTTTCTAATTGAGAATTTAAAACAGGAATCGCAATACCAACTAGTACACCTATAATAGCTATAACAATCAACAGTTCAGCTAATGTAAAACCCTTCTTTTTATTTAGCATATTATCTCAGTAGTTCGCTTCCTAATTCCCAACTTTTTATTAATTCTTCAATATAAAAGTCACTATATTCATAATCCTCTAAATCAAGTGGTTTATCAAAATCACCATAAGTCTCAAATTCCATATTCATAGGAAGGCGCTGTTCGTCGTTTTCTTCATTAGAATTTGGATCTATCAAGCCTCCAAAATAACGCCACATGGTGTAGTGATCATTTTCAAAGATTCCCTGTCCTGCACCCTTTACTACAAAAGCTAAATCAGCTTCTTCTTCATCTTCATAATTGACATTAACTTTGCGTTTCATGACTTTACAATAAAAATCATAGTTTTCGCCAGTATCATAACAATACTCAAATTTATCTCCTAAATCTGATAAATGATACTTACTCATCGGCAAAAAATATTCATCTTCCCAACTATCAAAAGCATATGCTTCCCTTTGACCTTTGATTCTAAATAAATAAGCATGTTCAAACCAAGCGTTGATACTACAGCCAATAAGTGTTCCAAGTGTTAATAAATCAGGATTGCCTTTAACAGCTAATACTCTATAAAATCTTTTTGGATCGTCTTGACTACTAATTTTGATTTGTGTATATTCCATATTCCTCTTTTGTTTACTAACTATATTGTATCAATTAAACTAAAGAAAAACCGATTATTACTGGTGTTAATCCTTATAAGTCTCCATTTAATTTAATAGGCTCTTCACTTAAAACAGCACATTGTTTATAAGCCTTAATCATCTTCTCTTCATCAAGTGGCTTTCCTAAGTGCTTATTCATACCAGCCTTTCTACTTTCAAAAACATCATCAGAGAAAGTATTAGCTGAGACTGCAATTATAGGCACCTTCTTAGCATCTTTTCTATTTAGGGCTCGAATCTCTCTTGTAGCATCTAAACCATTCATATTAGGCATTAGAATGTCCATATAGATGACTCCAAAGTAACCATCTTCTGATTTCTCAAAGATATCAACAGCTTCTTTACCATCATAAGCACAAGTTACTTCCATACCATTATCTTCTAAGAAAAACTTAGCAATTTCAATATTCAATTCATTGTCATCTACAAGTAGTGCATGAACTCCCTTAGTAGGGACATTTTCATAATCAATGCTTCCAACAGTATCCGTATCGCCTAATTCAAAAGGTACTTTAATAATAGCAGTTGTGCCAATGCCCTTCTTACTTTCAAGCTTAATACTACCACCCATTCTTTCAATCAGCTTCTTAGACATAGCTAAACCAAGACCGCTTCCCTCATATTTCGTTCTACTTGTTTGATTCTGTTGTGAGAACATATCAAAAGCATGCTTAATAAATTCATCAGTCATGCCCTCGCCTTCATCCTTACAATACAAAGTATAAAGAGAATGCTTATCATCTATTATCTCTTCGTTCCCCCAAACGGTAATTGTGCTACCACTTGGAGAAAACTTAACCGCATTACTAGCTATATTAGATAGAGCCCTACCTAAATATACAGGATTGTCAATCAATGTCGAATGCACAAACTTAACATTTTCCCAATCAATATCGTACTTGATACCCTTTTCAGCGGACTTATCATAATAAATATGATTCAATTCTCTCAAGAAATTAATAAAATCAAAGGTCAATTGTTGATCCTTCAAATCACCACTTTGTAACTTATTCATATCCAAAATATCATTGACTAGAGAAACTAGATATTCTAATGACTGTTGAGCCTTATTTCTTAATTTACTTCGCATAACAACATCATCAGAATATTGATCAGCCATCTTAATCATACCGATAAGACCATTTAATGGAGTACGAATATCATGACTCATTGTCTTTAAGAATTGAGTCTTCATATCCACCTCTTTCTTAGCCTGTTCAGCCTCAAAATATAAGTTCTCCTCAGTTCTCTTTGTATCACTGATGATTCTAATCAAACATAAGACATGGGTTAATCTACCGCTTGCATCTTTTCTTTTTGCGACAAAACGCATACGATGCCAGTTACCATCATTTATTCAGTAGTAACAAACTCTTCATCTTTAAGTCTTTCCTCTAAAGTGGAAATATCCATAAAAGGTCTAACTAATTCTCGATATTCAGGAGCTACTAAATTATCACAAACATAATTAAATTGTTCAGAAGCACTAGCAACATCCTTTTTCAAATGACGCGATATATCATCACTAGCAATTTCTTCAATCTTGTCATTTATAATATCAACACGATAAATTGCATTAAAAGTCTTTGCGATAGCTGAAATAATTTCATTTTGTTTCTTAGTCTTATCTAAGGCGTCCTCTAATTGTTCTTGAATAGCCTTTTCCTTAACAAGGATATCATCGACAAAACGGAAACCTAAAAGAATATAGAAATCATTTTCATCTTCATATACTTTAGCAGCCTGTATCGCAAAATATTTTTGACCTAAATTATTGGGAATACTTTCATAATTAAAGCTAATCTTATCACGTTTATTTAATTCTTCCTTTAAATGAGCACAAGAAACCCAATCCAAGAATGCTCTTCTATTCTTTTCATCTAAGTAACAATTAGCATAATAATCAGCACATTCATCAAAATTATCAAATTTTTTTCCTTAAAAACGATATCAGCATAAGTACCCTTGACAATCTTAAGCTTCTCGAAAGCTCCCTTATTTAATTCGATATAATATACGGCATTATAGTCGGTTGTTAACTTGTCTAAGATATACTTATCTCGCTTAATCTTAGTTAAATTATCTTCTAATTGAATATTATTTTTTCTATTCTTAAAAGAAAGCGAACAAACAATGCCAAACAAGGCAAGCATTATCACACCAATTGTCATTACAGCAACAGGATGCATCTGAATAAGCATCATTAAAGTCATATCAGAAGCCTTATACGAAGTGTAGTTAGAAGCTATATTATCAATCGCATCCTCATCTTGAGCATAAATACCCTTAGTTAAAATACCAGCTAAAGCATAATTGTTTTCATTAGACACTAACATACGATACTTGAAAGAATCATTGTTGATATAGTTATAAATTAAGCTACCACTAGCATCATTATTAACAAATTACTGAGCCATATAATAGTAGGCAAAAGTAATATCAGCCTTGCCATCTCTTACAGCCTTCATTGCCTCTTGTCTTGTATCAAAATATATCTTCTCAGTATTTGGTACATATTCCTTTTCAATGGCTAATCAAATTTTCTGGGGGTTTGTAACTTGGGGGTTTAAACTGGGGGACAAACTTGGGGGTCTAATAATTAAAAAATAACGTTGGAAATAACAGTTTGTAATAACAGTTTGTAATAACTGAATCTCCAACGTTTTTCCTTTCGGTTATCATTAATGTGTTCGGCACAATGATAAAGAAGAAAGGAAGACAAATGAATAATATCATAAATTTTTTATGTTTGCCTGATAACGATATTGAAG
>JALFIR010000044.1:0-26166 GCA_022776215.1 Solobacterium sp.
GAAGTGGTCACACCTGGTCCCATCCCGAACCCAGAAGTTAAGCACTTTATCGGCGAGCATAGCTATTTGTATAGATAGTGAATCAAGCACGTTGCCGGTTAGAGAACTCTCGAAAGAGAGTTTTTCTTTTTGTCTAGAATAATAAAAGATTGTCCATCATAAGAAGGACAATCTATACGTATTATTTATAGTTCTTTAAATCAAAAATTTCTTCATCTGTTAAATGACGATAATCGCCTATTTCTAATCCCTCTAAGTCTAAATTTTTAAATTGCACTCTTTTTAGATATGTTACCTCACATCCAATAAATTTAAACATTCTCTTTACTTGATGAAACTTTCCTTCTGAAATTGTTAAATAAGCTTTAGTATCATCCAGTTTTTCTAATTTTGATGGTTTAGTAACGAAATCCCCTAAATCTATTGGATTTGAAAAAATCTCTTGTGCATCATCCCTTATCTTATTATCAACTTCGACATAATATTTTTTATCCACATGATTTTCTGGACTTAACAAGTCATGATTTAACTTGCCATCATTTGTTATCAAAATTAGACCTTCAGTATCTTTATCAAGTCTACCAACTGGAACTAAATCCTTACGTTTAGATTTAATTATATCCATAATAGTTTCTTGCTTTTTATCTTCAGTAGCACTCAAATAGCCTGCTGGTTTATTTAAAATAATATATTCATATTCAATATAATTAATTACTTTGTCATTTACTGTAATTTCATCATTTAAATTTACTTTATAGTCACTTTTCTTAATAACAATTCCATTTACTTTGATATGGCCTTTTTTAATGAGTTCTTTAACTGAAGACCTTGTTCCAACATTCATATCACTTAAATATTTATCTAGTCTCATCGTTTAATCCAACCTTTGTCGATTTTATTCTTTAACACTCCGTTTTTTGCCTTAGCAAATCCAAGAGGGCAATCATCTACACATACTAATACCATTCCATTTAAATTGGAATTAGTTTCAATTGTTTCTCCTTTTAAGTATTTTTCTACTAGATTATCACTTGATTTTAAATTTAATACATTATTATATTCGTTAATTTTTAAATTCATAGCAAGTTGTTGTGAAGGTTCAAAACCATATTTTGTCTCTTTTCCTAAAAGCAATCCTGATCTCAATACTCGAATCCCTTTAGTATTTATAGGCTTTAAAAAGTATATGTAATCATTAATTTTTTCAAATATACCATCATAGAATCTTTTATTCAATTCATTTATAAAAGATATATCTGTTTTTGCCATCATCCGTGATTCACGTTTATGAGAATTGCCATTTTTTTGTAACAAGCATACATAATGACCTTCACCTTTAATTCTATGTGGAAATAGTTTTACCCCATAGCCATCATTTGCATCTTTAAAACCGTCATATTTTTCAATAGGCAACAACTTTATATTTGAATTATTATCTAATGCGTATTGAATTATCTCTTCATCTTCTCTTACATCAAAGGTACAAGTTGAATATACTAACTTGCCACCATCTTTTAACATATTAATGCAAGCTTGTATCAAACGTTTTTGTATAGGTGAAAAGTATTCACTATCTCTCTCTTTCCACGATTCAATTAAAGCCTTATCTTTTCTAAACATTCCTTCTCCAGAACAAGGAGCATCCAATAGAATCTTGTCAAAATATTTTGGAAAATGTTCTTCTAATTCAATAATGTCTTTCGCAACAACATAATAATTAGAAAAACCAGCTCTTTCTATATTCCTTAATAACGCATTAGCTCTAGAAATTGAAATATCATTAGAAATCAACAATCCAGTATTATTTAACTTATCTAACAATTTAAGACTTTTGCCACCGGGAGCAGCACACGCGTCTAAAACTATATCTCCTTCTTCAATCGGCAAAACTTCGGCAGGCAACATCGCACTAGCTTCTTGTAAATAATACAAACCTGCATAATAATATGGATGCTTGGAAATACTCAAATAATCAAAATAAAAACCATCCTTACACCAAGGAACTTGTTCTAAATCATATGGAAAGATTTCTTTAAATCTATCAACAGAAATTTTACTGGTATTAACTCTCAAACTATGGATTTGAGGACTATCAAAACACGCTAAATAATCATCATATTCATCTTTTAACAACGATTTCATCGCATTTAAAAACTTATCCGGTAACATAAAAACATTTTAACATTACAAGTGCTATAATTGAGTACATGTTAAGTAAAAGTGAAAAAGAAACTATCGATCTAGGATATAAGATCGGCAAAAAATTGGAAAAAGGAATGTGCATTACTTTAGTTGGTGATTTAGCTGGAGGCAAGACTACCTTTACAAAAGGTATTGGTAAAGCACTTAATATAAAGGAGGTTATAAATTCACCAACATTCACTATTTTAAAAATCTATGACGGTGATCTTAAACTATATCATATTGACGCCTATAGACTAGAAGGCTGCGAATATGATTTGGGTCTTGATGAATATCTTGACGAAGGAGTTATGATTGTCGAATGGCCTGTTTATTATCAAGATTACTTACCAAATGAATACTTAGAAATATCTTTTAAATATATTGATGATAATACTAGAGAAATTACTCTTAACCCAATTGGTGAAAAATATAAGGAGCTAGTTAAAGAATGTTAACACTATGTATTGATACAGCATATAAATATTTAACTCTTGTCCTAATGGAAGACGACAAGATCATCGATTCAATCTCTTTCGAATGCTTTAAAAGGCAATCGGAAGAAGTATTTGTTTATTTAGACAAATTATTCAATGAATCAAAAGTTGATAAGAAAGATATAGATGCAATGTGCATCACGAAAGGTCCTGGTTCTTATACAGGTGTTAGAATTGCAATGACCATCGCAAAAGTTTTGTGTCAAGTAAAAGGAATTAAATTATATACAATTTCAACATTAAGACTATACGCTGGTAACCATGAAAAAACAATGGTGATTATGGATGCCAGAGCAAACAGAGCATATGTAGGCGTATACGATAAGGAAAATTGTTTACTAGAAGATTGTGCAATGGAAATTAAGGATATCGACACAAAAGATTACAATGTTGTCTTAGATGGTGCCCTTATTGGCAAAGAAGACGTTGCACCTAATATTCCAGAGTGTTTCCTAGCTTGCAAAAATTTATTTGAAGAAGTTGAAAATATCAACCATTTAGCTCCTGAATATTTAAAAGAAAGTACAGCATATTACAGATGACCTTTGAGGAACTAGATATTAAAGATCTTGATGAAGTTATCAAGATTGAAAATGAAGTATTTTCAGACCCATGGCCTTATAAATATTTTAAAGAAGACCTAGATAATGAAAATTCTATTTATTATGCATTAAAAGATGAAGACAAAATCATTGGCTACGCTGGACTTTGGTTCATGTTTGAAAATTGCGATTTAGTAAATATTGCGATAAACAAAACATATCAAGGACAAGGCTTAGGAGAAAAACTATTAAAGTTAGTTATTAGAGAGGCTATTTTAAAAGAATGTGAATTTATGCATCTTGAAGTGCGTACAACTAATACAAAAGCCTATAATCTCTATAAAAAACTAGGCTTTATCGAAACAAGAACAAGAAAAGACTATTATGGCGAAGGTCAGGATTGTCTTGATATGGTGAAAGGATTGTTAGGATTAAATGAAGAAGATTTTAGCGATTGAAAGCAGTTGTGACGAAACAGCTTGCGCGATAATTGATGAAGAATTAAATATATTGAGCAGTGTGGTAACTAGTCAAATTGATGTTCACGCTCGTTTTGGCGGTGTAATCCCTGAAGTTGCTTCCAGAATGCATGTTGAACAAATCTCAACAATAGTAGACGAAGCACTTAAACAAGCAAATGAAAAAGTAGAAGACATGGATGCGATAGCATACACAATGGGACCGGGTTTAATTGGTTCCTTACATGTAGGCGGTATTGCTGCCAAAACATTAGCATTCTTCTACGACAAACCTTTAATTGGTGTACACCACCTAAAAGGTCACATTTTTATTAACGAACTACTACAACCATTAAAATATCCTTTGATGGCTCTTGTAGTAAGTGGCGGTCATACTGAACTAGTATACATCGAAAATGAAAATAGTTTTAAGATTGTTGGTACAACATTAGATGATGCGGTAGGTGAATCATATGATAAAGTAGCTAGAGTTTTAGGACTTGAATATCCAGGTGGACCTAAAATAGACAAACTCGCAAAAGAAGGCAAGAAGAATTACACCCTACCTAAACCTAAAGTTGATGGTCTAAACTTCTCATTCTCAGGTTTAAAGAACGCTTCTTTACAACTTGTAAATAGACTTGAAAGAAATGGCGAAGAACTAAACAAGGCTGATTTAGCATATGCCTTCCAAGAAACAGCACTAAATTGTTTGATTGATAAAACAATTAAAGCACTTGAAGATTATCCTTGTGAGATGTTTGTAATTGCCGGTGGTGTAGCATGTAACTCTAGACTTAGAGAACTTGTTACCGAAAAAGTTAAAGGTGTAGAAGTTATCCTTCCACCACTTAAATATTGTACAGACAACGCAACAATGATCGGTGTAGCTGCATGGCATTACTATCATAACCAAAAGTTTGTGCCACTTGATACAGCATCTAAACCTTCAATGTCAATTGAGGATTAGTATATGAAAACTTATTTTCCAATAGACTATAAATCAGATATGACCTTATATGAAACCCAAGAGGCCATATCTTTAATTAAGAAGACATTTCAAAAACATTTAAGCGATGCACTTCACTTAAAAAGAGTCAGTGCACCATTGTTTGTTGAAAGTGATTCGGGATTAAATGATGATTTAAACGGAGTAGAAAGAGCAGTAAGCTTCGATATTCCTTACGCACACAAAGATGCCAGTGTAGTTCATTCTCTTGCTAAATGGAAACGTATGGCTTTATATAACTATGACTTCTATATGGGCAAGGGTTTATATACCGATATGAACGCTATCAGAAGAGATGAAGCATTAGACAATCTTCATTCGATTTATGTGGACCAATGGGATTGGGAAAAGATTATTGATAAGAAAGACAGAAATCTAGAAACATTAAAGAAAACTGTTAATAATATTCATAAATGTATCCTTGCTACTTTAGCTACACTAAAGATTAAATATCCTAGTATCAAGGTTCATTTGCCTGAAGATTTATACTTTATCACTAGTCAAGAACTACTTGATATGTATCCAAATTTAAGTTCTAAGGAACGTGAATATGAAATCACCAAGGAACATAAGGCGGTATTTATAATTGGTATTGGTGATAAATTAAGCAATGGCCAAGCACATGATGGTAGAGCTCCTGACTATGATGATTGGAAACTTAATGGAGATTTAATTTATTATCATGAAGTCTTAGACTGTGCTCTTGAAATATCTTCAATGGGCATAAGAGTTGATGCTGATTCGCTTATTTATCAACTAGAAACATCTAACCATACCGATAGAATGCGTTATAGATATCATCAAATGATACTTAATAATGAGTTGCCGTACACAATAGGTGGTGGTATCGGACAAAGTAGACTTTGTATGTTACTTATGGGCAAGGCACATATCGGCGAGGTTCAATCTTCTTTATGGGATGAATATACATTAAAATTAGCTAAAGAAAATGGGATTATTATTTTATAAGTTAATAAAAATAAAATATTCACAAATATGTTCTTTTAACATATAATAGTTAGAAAAGAGAAGGTATTAAAGAAGATGAAAAAAACTCCAAACGCTACTTTGAGAAGATATCCTATTTATCTTAAAGCTTTAAGAAAAATTAAAGAAGAAGGTAAAGACAAGATTATGTCTTCTGAGCTGGCAGAATATGTCAACATTAAATCAACAACTATTAGAAGAGACTTCTCTTTAATCGGTTGTTTAGGTAAACAAGGTTATGGTTACAATGTACAAGAATTAATCGACATCTTCGCGGAAGAACTTGGCGTCAATTATGATGAAAAAATTGTACTTGTTGGCTGTGGTAACCTAGGTAAAGCACTACTTAACTATAATAAGTGGGCAGATGTAGTAGGCGAAATCGTTTGTGCATTTGATAAAAATCCAGAAAAATGCAAGGTTAAGATTCCCGTTTACAACATTAATGAAATTAAAGAAAAAAGACCAGAAGGCTGTCGTATTGCGATACTTTGTATCTCAGAAGATGTACAGAATACAATCGATTTACTAGCCGAAGCTGGTATTAAGGGTATTGTAGATTTTACACATGTTCACTACAATACACCAAATGGCGTTATCATTAGAAGCGTCGATGTTGTTTCAATGATTCAAGAGTTAGTCTTTGAAACAAATGCAGAAAATAAATAGAGGAAGAGATTATGTTAGATTACTATACAATTAGAGAATTATATGAAATTTCAAACTCACCAAATCATATTGAAAGAGATCAAATTGAATATGTTGAACTTGACGGTTGGGTGAGGACAAATAGAGACTCAGGTCAAATTGGTTTTATTGAATTAAACGATGGTACTTATTTTAAGAATGCTCAAATCGTTTATCATGATGATTTAGACAACTACAATGAAGTAAGTAAGATGCTTACAGGTACAAGTATTAAAGTTACAGGCAAATATATTTACACTCCTGACAATAAGCAACCTTTTGAACTAGTAGCAACTTGCATTGAAATTCTTGGTAAGTGTGATGATACTTATATCCTACAAAAGAAAAGACATAGTTTTGAGTTCTTAAGAGAATATCCTCATTTAAGACCTCGTACAAATACATTCTCAGCTGTATTCAGACTTAGAAGTGTCCTTTCAATGGCAATCCACGAATTCTTCCAAAACCAAGGTTTCGTTTATGTTCATGCACCAATTATTACAGGTAACGATGCTGAGGGTGCTGGTGAAGTATTCACAGCTACAACAAGAGATGATGGCAAGTATGATGAAGACTTCTTTGGTAAGCACGCATCTTTAACAGTATCAGGCCAATTACATGTAGAAGCATTCGCGATGGCATTTAGAGATGTTTATACTTTCGGGCCTACATTTAGAGCTGAAAATTCAAACACAAAGACTCATGCTTCTGAATTCTGGATGATTGAACCGGAAATTGCTTTTGCAGACTTAGAAGATAACATGGACTTAATCGAAGATATGATCAAGTACTGCATTGATTATTGTATGGAAAATGCACCTGAAGAAATGAAATTCTTCAACACAATGATTGATAAGACTTTATTTGATCGTTTAAATCATGTTAGAAATTCTGAATTTAGAAGAATGACTTACACAGAAGCTATTGATATCTTATTAAAGGCTCCTGTTAAGTTTGAAAATAAAGTTGAATGGGGTATTGATTTAAATACTGAACATGAAAGATATTTATGTGAACAAGTCGTTAAGGGTCCAGTATTCTTAACTGACTATCCAAAGGATATAAAGGCCTTCTACATGCGTGCTAATGATGATGGTAAGACTGTAGCAGCTTGTGACTTGTTGGTACCTCATGTAGGCGAACTTGTCGGTGGTTCACAAAGAGAAGAACGTTTAGAATTACTAGAAAAGAGAATGGATGAACTACATATGGATAAGTCTACTCTTGACTGGTATTTAGACCTAAGAAGATATGGTGGTTGTAAGCATGCAGGTTTCGGCTTAGGTTTTGAACGTATGATGATGTATCTAAGTGGTATGGAAAATATTAGAGATGTGCTTCCTTATCCTAGAACTCCAAAGAACTTAATTTATTAATATGTTAATCACAATCAATTCTGGCACCGTTTATTTCGGTGCCAATGATGTATTTGAGGACATCGACTTTGTCATAAATGAAAATGAAAAGATTGCCCTTGTCGGCCGTAATGGCTGTGGTAAGACAACTTTGTTAAAAGTTCTTACAGGAGAGGTCACTCTAAGTAAGGGCAATCTCATTAAGCCTAACAAACTAAAGGTAGGTTATCTTAACCAGAACTCACTTATCGATTGTCATAATATCGTAAGGGATGAAATGCTTACCGTATTTAAGCCTCTTTTAGATATGGAAGAGGAATTGAACAATTTATTGGAAAAATTTAAAGTCGATCATTCTGATAAGCTAATCAATGAATATAGTAAGTTGGAAGAAGAATTTAAGTCTAAGGGTGGTTATACTTACAATTCTGAAATGGAAACAATTCTATTTGGTTTTGGTTTCCATAAAGAAGATTTAGACAAAAATATTTCTTCTTTCTCAGGTGGCGAAAAGACTAAGCTAGCATTTGCAAAGTTACTTTTAAGTAAACCTGATTTACTTTTACTAGATGAACCTACTAACCACTTAGATTTATCTACGATTGAATGGTTGGAAAACTATTTAAGTAAATATAAAAAAGCAATTATCCTAGTATCCCATGACCGTATTTTCTTAGATAAGATTGTTAATTCGGTTTATGAACTAGAATATGGTCATCTTAAGAAATATGCAGGCAATTATTCTAAATATGTTGAACAGAAAAAGGCTGATTTCTTAAAGGATTCAAAGGCTTATGATCGTCAACAAAAGGAAATCAAAAGGTTAGAAGAACTAATTGAGAAGTTCCGTTATAAGAAAAATAAGGCTGCTTTTGCTCAAAGTAAGATTAAATATCTAGACCGTATGGATAAACTAGAAGATCCAAAGAAGGCTGATACTAAAGCTTTTAAGGCATCTTTTAAATGCGCTGTTAAGGGTGGCAAGAGCGTTTTGAATATGGATCACTTTAAAGTTGGTTATGATAAACCTTTATTTGAAGTAACTCATGAAATCTTAAGAGGACAAAGAATCTGTGTAATGGGTGATAATGGCTGTGGCAAATCAACTTTATTAAAGACTATCGTAGGACAAATTCCTCCTCTTGGCGGTTATATGTTGTTAGGCCATCAAATTGAGATAGGTTATTTTGATCAAAATATCGCTGCTTACAAGAATGGCAATACCGTCTTAGAAGAATTATGGAATGAATATCCTGAAAAGGATATGTATGAGATTAGAAGTACCTTGGGTGCTTTCTTATTCTCTAGTGATGAAGTGTTTAAAGAAGTTTCGGTTTTATCAGGTGGTGAAAAAGTTCGTTTGGCTTTAGCTAAGCTTATGTTAAAGAACGCGAATTTCTTAATTCTTGATGAACCTACAAATAACCTAGATATTATTTCAAAGGAAGCCTTGGAAACAGCGTTAAATAATTATGATGGCACAATTTTATTTGTATCACATGACCGTTATTTCATTAAACAAGTAGCTACTTCTTGTCTTGTGGTGGAAGGTGATAAGCTGGTTTATTATCCTGATGGCTATAAGGATTATATTGATGCTAGATTCGAGCCCGAAATTAAAAACACCCAACCTAAGGAAAAGGTTGATTTAAAGGTTGTTAAGGCCCGTCCTAAATATAATCTAAGAAAACTTGAAGAAGAGATTAGTGAACTTGAAAATCTATTGGAAGAAAAAAGAAACTTAAGATATGAACCTGAATATTATCAAGATTCTAGGAAGATGCAAGAATTGGATGAAGAGATTGATGATATTCATAATAAGATTCATGCAGCTGAAGAAAAGTGGGAGATTGCCATGGAAGAAAGTGAGAATCATTAATGTTTAATAATAAGTCTAATTTTGATAATTTGTATCACTTGGCATTAGATGAAAAAGAAAAGAAGTCTTTGTTTATTAAAGTACTTGTAATTTCAATCATCTTTTTATCATTAATAATCTTTAATGGCTTTAATCGTTTCTATGGCATGATGGTTAATAGAATGTTGATGTTTGTATATATTCTGCAAATTGTCGACTTATTATCTATTTATTCAGGCCTTTATACCTTATTTTTCTATAATAAATACTTAACTGATAGAGATATTAATAAGTCTCTTAATAAGTTTCCTATTTATACAAATTTATTAATGATTTTAAATTCTATTAGTATTATCTTGGGTATTGTTTATGTGATTAAAGAAGGTTTCCATAATGACATAATAGAATTTATCTTTTTCTTGATAATTAATATCTTAATGATTGTATTGAGTTTCTATTTTAAGAAGACTATCGATAATGTTTATGTTGAAAAAAATAAGGAAGAGGAGTGATTATGCTAGATAGAAAATATGCAGATTTAGCTGCCAATAAGGCTATTGAACTGTTGAATATTGATTCACCAAGTGGTTTTACAGAAAAGATTGCGGATAAGGTGATTGATGATTTTACAAAGCTTGGTTATGTTTGTGAGAAGTCTAATAAGGGTAATATTTTAGTATCTATAGCTAATCCCGAAGAATATAAGGATGTCATCTTGTTTGAGGCTCATGGTGATACTCTAGGTGGTATGGTTAAACAAATCAAGTCTAATGGTAGATTGTTAGTATCTCCTTTAGGTGGCTTAGTTGCAGCTAATGTGGAAACTGAGAACGTTAGAGTTTATACAAGAGATAATAAGATTTATGATGGTACTTTCCAATTGGCTAATGCTTCTAGTCATGTTAATCGTGAATTGAACACCAAAGAGAGAACTTTTGACACAGTAGAAATCGTCTTGGATGAAAGAGTCAACAGTAAGGAAGACGTTAAGAAATTAGGTATTAGTGTAGGCGACTTTGTTTGTGTTGAACCAAGAGCTCATATTACAAGTAGTGGCTATATTAAATCTAGATTCTTAGATGATAAGTTGTCTGTGGCTACTTTATATGCCTATGCTTCATATTTAAAGGAAAACAATATCAAGTTAGATAATAAGGTTTATTTCTTGATTACTGTTTATGAAGAAGTGGGCCATGGTGGTTCTTATATTCCAAGCGATGTTACTGAAGCAATTTCAGTTGATATGGGCTGTGTAGGCGATGGATTAGAATGCGCTGAAACGCAGGTTTCAATCTGTGCTAAAGACTCAGGCGGTCCATATGATAAGACTATTGTCGATAAACTAGTTAAGGCGGCTATTAAAGAGGGCGCTGATTATGCCATTGATGTTTATCCGTATTATGGTTCTGATGTAGAAGTTACCTTAAAGGCAGGATACGATGTTAAACATGGCTTGATTGGACCTGGTGTTTATGCTTCTCATGGCTATGAAAGAAGCCATGTTGATGGTGTATATAATACTTTAAAAGTTTTAAAAGCTTACTTAGAAGACTGTTAGAAATAACAGTTTTTTAGTATATTGAGTTTAGGAGGCTGCTTTAATGAAAAAGATAATTATTCAACTCGATAAAAGCACATTGCTAATTAAAAGAGGGGATGCTTTTAAGCTTAATCTTTCACATAACGATTTATATGAAGTGAATGAAGAAAATGATTCATTGATAATCAAAGAAATTAAGAAGTCTTTGTTTAAGAAAGCTAGGGTAGAACTAGTCTTATCTGATAAGCTTGATAGTTTAGATATCACTAGTAACAGTTATGTAGAACTTAAGGATGTTGACTTTGTGGAAGGTTATATCAAAGGCAATAGTGATGATGTTGAATTAGATAATGTTACAGGGGTTATCTCTAATATCAGCACTACTTTAGGTGATGTTTATATTAAAAGTTCTAAGATAGAACAGCTTACCGTCAATAGTGAAGAAGGTGACATAATTATAAATATCAAAGGTAATGAAGAGGATTATCATATTGAGTGTGCTGGGATGGGTGATAGGAAGTTAGCCCATAATTTCTTAAAACTGAATAGTGATGGGAACATTGATTATACTTTTGAATTATAATAATCATTAGGAGAAAATTTTATGTTAAATAGTTTTTTAAAATCAAGAATCAAAGATGGAAAAAGACTAGTAAAGGAATTATCTAATTCTTATGAATATGTAAGTATCTTAGGAAATTACATTAAGACAAAAAGAATTATGGTAAGTACTAGTACTTCTTCTATTGATGATTTAGACAATGAATGTGGCTTTGTCATCAAAGTCTACAAAGATGGCCATTACAGTGAATATTCTTGTGATGATATTAAGGGTTTAAAGGCAGATAAAGTGATTAATTCTATTGAATTAAAGAGTCCTTATTTTGCCCATATTAAAATGTTAAGCGAAGAGAAACATGAGGAGTCTTATTTAAGAGAAGATGAGAAACCTTTGAGTGATAAGGAAATCTTTGACCGTTTAACTAAATTAAAGAAAAATACACATGATACTGATTCAAGAATTATCAACGTGACTACTGCTTTTGTAAAAAGAGAAACTTCTAAGATTTTCATCTCTAACAACAAATGCCTTGATCAAAAATATGATTGGTGTAATGCGATGCTAAGTGTAGTTACTAGAGTTGAGAACAATATTCAAGAAAACTATACTTGTGGTACAAATACTAATAGTGCTGATGCGCTAGATGAATTGATGGAACTAAGTGGGGAATGCACTGATATTGCCTTAAGACTTTTAAGCGCTAAGACAATTGTTCCTGGTAAGTATGAAATCATTACTGATCCTTCTATTTCAGGCCTTATTGCCCACGAAGCCTTTGGCCATGGTGTTGAGATGGACATGTTTGTTAAGAATAGAGCTAAGGCTAAGGACTTTGTAGGCAAAAGAGTAGCCAGTGATCTTGTTAATATGTATGATGGCGCCGCATCTTGTGTGAGTGCTGCTTCATATTTCTTTGATGATGATGGCGTAGAAGCTAAGTCAACTTGCATTATTAAAGATGGTATCTTACAAACTGGTATTTCTGATTGTTTATCGGCTATGGAACTAAACACAGAGCCTACTGGTAACGGTAGAAGAGAATCTTTTAAGCGTAAGGTTTATACAAGAATGACTAATACCTTCTTTGAAAAGGGTGATAGTAATTTGGATGATATGATTAAGTCAGTTAAGCATGGCTATTATTTGTGTCAGACAAATAATGGTATGGAAGATCCAAAGAACTGGCAAATCCAATGTACTGCATCATATGGCCTTGAAATCAAGGATGGTAAGTTTACAGGTGAGATAGTAGCTCCTGTTGTAATTTCTGGATATGTCGTTGATTTATTGAGTTCTATTTCAATGGTTTCAAATGAAAGAAAAGTTATAGGTGCAGGAATGTGTGGCAAGGGTCATAAGGAATGGGTTTTTGTCTCAGATGGTGGTCCATGTTTAAAGGCGGAGGCTAAATTATCATGATGAATGAAAAAGATATTGTAGAAGTATTAAAAGCTAATGAAAAGATTGCTGACTTTGAAATTATCAAAAGTAATAAAGAGTCTAGTGAATTGTTCTTTGTCTTGAAGAAGCTTGAATTAAATCGAGCTACTAATACTGAAAATATCAGCATTAATGTCTATGTTGATTTAAAGGGTAAAAGAGGTAAGAGTACTGTTTTATTGACTAGCGCTGATAACAAGAAGACCTTAAGTAAGAAGCTTAATGCGGCTGTTTCAAAGGCAAAGAAGGCTTTGAATGCTTATTATCCTTTAGCTAGTGATCAAAAGGAAGTTTGTAAGACTTTAAATAAGGAATTTGATTTGAACAAGGTTGCAAATAAGGTTGCTAATGCGATTCTTAAGGCGGATAACTATGATGATGGCTATATCAATTCAACTGAAATCTTTGTGTCTAAGACAAGTACTTTGTTTATTAATTCCAAGGACGTTAGACAATATAGTGAAAGAACCAATATTGAGTTTGAAATCATTCCATCTTGGCGTGGTAAGGATGATGAATTTGAATTATATAAGTATTATGAATCTAATAAGTTAAATGAAAAGGAAATCACAGAGGAAGTTAATAATTGGCTTTTACTAGCAAGGGATAGAAGTGTAGCGGTTAAACCTTCTAATTTAGATAAAAATATTCCAATTCTTTTACAAGGCGAGATGAATGATTTGATTGTTGAGACAATTGAAAGCAATTCAGACTATATGTCATCTTATTTGCATACAAATCATTTCAATGTTGGTGATGAAATAGCTTCTAAGTTTGATTTAACTTTAAAGGCTAATATTGACGGTTGTTTCAAGTCTTCTTATTTTGATCATAATGGTGTTGCCTTAAGTTCTAAGAAACTTATTAAAGATGGCAAATTAATTGATAATTATGGTGATATTCGTTTTGGTCACTATTTGAATGTTAAGAAGGTGAGTGGTGTTTATAATGTAGCTGAAATTACTAATTATGATACTTATGATTATTTAAGTAAGCCACATATCATCATTGAACATTTCTCTTCGCCACAAATGGAAGATAGCTCTGGTTACTTTGGTGGTGAGGTTAGACTTGCTAGATACTTTGATGGAGAGAAGTATGTACCACTTACATCGTTTACAGTTTCTGGTAATATTTATAAGTCTTTAAAGAATGTTAAATTTTCTAATGAAATGACTACTACAAGGTCTTATAAGGGTCCAAAGTACTTTATCTTCAATGATTTAGATATCTCTTAAAACAGGTTAAAAACCTGTTTTTTTGTGCTAACATTGTGATTATGAAACAGTTTAAATATTCTTTGATTCTATTATTTATTGCGTTTATTTGGGGGATAGCATTCTCTTTTCAAAGTCTAGGAGGACAAGCACTAGGTACTTTTACTTTCTATTCTTTTAGAAGCTATTTCTCAGTAGTAATGATGTTTATTTTGTTAGCTTTTAAGAAAGATAAGAAGATTCTTGAAAATACTTTTTCAATCAAGATAGGTATAGTTGGGGGAGTTATTACATGTATTGCCTACTTGGTTCAACAAGAAGCACTACGTTATACTACAGCAGCTAATTCAAGTTTTATTACTTCTACTTATGTAGCTCTTGTACCAGTCTTAGCAATCTTTCTTGGCAAGAAGACTAATTTAAAAACTTGGATTTGTGTCTTCTTTGAGTTTGTTGGTTTATATTTTTTATGTATCAAAGGCGATTTTGCGATTAACAAAGGCGATTTGATGACAATGTTGTGTGCTTTCTTGTTTGGGGTACATATCCTATTAATCGATGGAGGTAGTGACAAGTTAGATAGTATTATCTTCTGTACTACTCAATATACTGTTTGCGCTATTATGTCTTCTATTCTAATGTTTATGTTTGAGATGCCTGTTGATTTTAATGCAGTTAAGGCGTCTTTGGTTCCAATTATTTTTACAGGATGTATCAGTTCAAGCATTTGTATTACTTTACAGGTTGAATGTCAAAAACATATCAATCCAACTGTTGCATCTTTGATTCTTTGTTTAGAGAGCGTCTTTGGTGCCTTGGGTGGTTGGCTAATTCTTCATGAAAGCCTTAGTTCTAGAGAATTATTTGGCTGTGCAATTATCTTTTTAGCGATTGTTTTATCGCAAATTGATATAAAGAAAATAAAAGCGCTTTCACAAATGTAAAAAGTTTTCATAAAAAGTGAAAGAAATGTAAGTGATTTTATTGATAATCAATTTTTTTTACTATAAAATTTAAATTATCAATTATGTAAATAATTGGCAAAGGGAGGAAAACACATGAAAAAGTTATTAATGGTATTATTAGCTGTTCTTATGGCATTCACACTTGTTGCGTGCGGTAAGGATAATGGTGGTAATACAGGCGATGGCGGTGATGAAGTCGAAGAACCAACTTTCGATGCTAGTGCCGTTGATTTGTCTTCATTAAAACTATCTGACACTAAAAATCTAGTTACAGCTGATTCAAGAGAACCAAGTAATCTAGACTACGTTACAACAGCATTAGCTTCTGACCACCAATTCAACGTTAACTTCGTTGATGGCCTTGTTGAAGAAGATAACCATGGTACATATGTACCTTGTATTGCTGAAAGCTGGGATCATAATGAAGATGCTTCAGTATGGACATTCCATTTAAGAAAAGGCGTTAATTGGTCTACAAACTCTGGTGAAGTTTATGCAGAAGTTACTGCTCAAGACTTCGTTACAGGAATTAGACATGCTGCAGAATTCCAAACAGGTACTGCTGATGTATTAGGCACAATTGCTGGTTTCACTGATTATTTCAATAATGGTGATTATTCTGATGAAGCTTGGGCTAAGGTTGGTGTAAAAGCATTAGATGAGTACACAGTTGAATATACTCTATCTGCTCCAACTCCATATTTCTATACTTCAGTAGAATATGCTCCATATTACCCAGTTAACCAAAAGTTCTTGGAATCAAAGGGTGATGGTTGTAAATTAGGTAGTCCTGATGTTAACAGCTGTTCATTTGGTTCATTAGCACCAGATGCAATCCTATACAATGGTGGTTTCGTATTAAGTGCTTTCGATTCACATTCAAAGACAGTTATTGCGAAGAACCAAAACTATTGGGATGCTGATAAAATTCATGTAGATACTGTAACTTATATCTATGATGATGGTAGTGATCCATATTCTGGCATTAGAGGTTTCGAACAAAATACTTATGCTAGTTCATCTTTACCTTCATCAAACGAAGAAGTATATAACGCATTAGCTAAGAAGTATGCTGGTTATACAACTGTTACACTTCCTAACTACTATGTATTCGGTGTTGTATTCAACTACAACCGTGTTACTTTCGATAATACTGGATATGCTACAGATGAAACTGCTAAAAACAACACAAGAGCTGCTGTTCTAAACAAGAATTTCCGTTTAGCATTAAAGTCAGCTTATGATGTTCCAGCTTATGTTGCTTCAACTCAAGCTCCTGAAGTTGCTCAAGCTTGTATTAGAAATATCAACGATGCTTACAATCTAGTTACTACTAGTGACGGTACTCAATACGGTGCATTAGTTGAACAAGCTTATACTGAATTAACAGGTGAAACTGTAAGCTTAGCTGATGGTCAATGGCCATGGTTGAGTAAGGAAAAGGCTCTTGCTTACTTGGATGCTGCTGAAGAAGAATTAGGTTTTGAAATTACTGCTGAAAACCCAATTCACTTAGATATGTTATGTATTGAAACTTCTCAAAGATTAGTTAAGTCATCTCAATCTATGAAGCAATCTATCGAAGAAAATACTGATGGTAGAATTGTTATTGATTTAGTATTAAGAGATTCTGATACTGTTCAAAATATCGCTTACTACACTAGTGCATGGCAAGATGCTGACTTCGATATCTCTACATTCACTGGTTGGGGTCCAGACTTTGCAGATCCAAAGACATTCACTGATATCTATTCTCCAGTCAATGGTTACTACATGCACGCAGTTGGTCTAACTGATATGGCAAGTAGTCCAGATGATTATGGTTCAGATGATGATATCAAGGCTTCACTTGGCTTTACAGAATATCAAAAGTTGTTAGATGCTGCTGATGCAATTACAGGCGATTTAGATGCTCGTTACAAGGCATATGCTAAGGCTGATGCTTACTTAATTGCTAATGGTCTATATATTCCAACAACTATGTCAACCGGTGATATGGCTGTAAGAGTTAGCCATGTTGTTCCATTCACTAGAAGCTATGGACAAGGCGTTTCGCAATACAAGTGGAAGGGTCTAGAACTTCAAGAAGACTTAGTAACTACAGAACAATATGAAGCTGCTAAGGCTGATTGGGAAGCTGGTAAATAATTAAGTCTAAAGACTAAAAACTAAATATTAAAGTAGGCGGCCTACGCTGCCTACTTTGCCTGTTTAAAAGAATATTGATTAAGGGAGGATTTTAAAATGGGAAAGTATATATTTTCGAGAATAATTAAAGCCATTTTTTCAATATTCGCTGTTGTTTCTATTGTTATAGGAATGATTTTTACTTTAATTCCTAAAACAAAGATATTTGAACTTGATGAGGGATATCGTAAATTGAAGGGTGATAGTCGTATCACTTATACTTATTCTAAATATGATGAACTTGGTTATCTAGATTTTGTAAAGTTACAAGATATGTGTAATGAAAAATCTGATGATGTTAATGCGTGTCTTGTAAATAACAGCGAAGAGAATCTTAGAGTGATTCAAGAATATGAAGATGATGGTTATACTATTGAATATCTAAAATCAAAAACAGCTTATGCATATCGTGATTATACTATACTTGAATTAGTAATGAATTTCTGGAGTCACTTGATAAAAGTAGACACTGTTAATGCTATTCAAGATAGCAATAATCCAAATCTTGAACGAAAAGTTTATTTTGGTAAAGACCAAAATGGGGCACCTGCGATTAAGTGCTCTGGTTGCGAACATGAATATTTATTATATTTTGGGGATGGATTCCCATTTGTTCATCAAAACTTTATTAGTTTAAATTTTGGTAATTCTTATCCAACAAATAAGGGCATACCAACACTTAAAGTAATTAATCAAGGACAAGGTGAACAAGTTAAGAAAGAACAAACTTTTCCAACTGGACTAGTACAAGAAAGTGCTATTAATCAACATACTTGTACTTATAAGAATACTATCGATCACTTGGATGAAACAAGATTTACTAACAATTATGCTAATTGTGATTCTTATTATTCTTCTCCATCTATGGTTGGAACTTCTTATAAGTTTGGAATCATTTCACTTGTTATTGCGTATGTATTAGCAATTCCATTTGGTATTTTAATGAGTAGAAATAAAGACAAAGCCGTTGATAAGATTGGTATTGCCTTTATCAATATCGTTATTGCTTTGCCATCACTTGCTCTTATTTTCTTTATAAGAGAAATTGGTGTTAATTTCGGTTTACCTGATAAGTTCCCAATGCTTGGTTTTAATGATGTAAGATCTTACATTGCACCAATCATTGTTTTATCATTAATCTCTATGCCTTCACTTATGATGTGGACAAGACGTTATATGATTGACCAATCTACTAGTGATTATGTAAAATTTGCTCGTGCAAAAGGTTTATCTCAAAAAGAAATTTTTAATAAGCATATTTTAAAAAATGCTATTATTCCAATTGTTAATGGCATTCCGGTAAGTATTGTTGCTTGTATTTCAGGTGCTTTCATTACTGAATCTGCATTTGCTATTCCTGGTATGGGTAAGATGCTTCCTGAAGCTATTAAGAGATTAAATAATAATATGGTTATTACTCTTGTGTTTATTTTCTCTTCTTTGGCAATTTTCTCTGTTCTTGTGGGTGACCTTCTAATGACAGCTATAGATCCACGTATCCAACTAGCTGCCAAGAAAGGAAAGAAATAATATGACTGAAATTAATAATACAAATATTAATGATATCGATTTAAATGATCCAAAATTGTTTGAGAAAAAGATTGCTGATGAAAGCAGTTCTGAACATCTAGCAGCTCCAAAGTATTCATATTGGGGCTCTGTTTGGAGAAATTTTTTCCATAATAAATTGGCAATGTTTTTGTTGGTAATTATCATTATAGTTTTCTTATTTGCGTTTATTCAACCATCAGTGAGTGGATATGATCCTATGAAAACTCCAAATATTAACAATAAAGCAATGCATTATATTAGACCTTTTAAACAAAGTGGTTATCTATTTGGCACCGATGATAAGGGTAATAGTTTATTTAATGCATTATGGGCCGGTACTAAGAATTCATTATTCTTAGCTGTTATGGCTACTTTAATCACTGAATTCTTAGGTGTTGTTATTGGCATGTTCTGGGGATTCTCTAAGAAGATTGATGCTGTTATGATTGAGGTTTATAATGTTCTATCAAATATTCCTACAACGCTAATTGCTATGATTTTGGTTTATGCATTAGGCGCTGGTATGAAACAATTGATCTTCGCTCTTTGTATTACTACATGGGTAAGTACCGCTTATTTCATAAGAGTTCAGGTTATGATTATCAGGGATAGAGAATATAATCTTGCTAGTAAATGTTTGGGCACTCCTACTTATAAGATAATTTTAAATAACGTATTGCCTTATTTGGTATCAGTAATTATTACAAGTATTTCAAGAGATATTCCATTATTTATCTCAACAGAAGTTGCTTTATCATACATGGGCGTAGGTCTTAGTGAAGAAATTCCATCATTAGGTAAGATGATTCAACAATATGCCCCTTATATGACAAGTGCTAGTTACTTGTTCTGGATTCCGGTATTTACAGCTGCAATAGTTTCTGTTTCTTTATATATTGTTGGCCAAGCGCTTGCTGATGCTAGTGACCCTAGAACTCATATGCTATAGAGGTGAATTATGTCAAAAAATATAATATTATCTGCTAAAAATATTGAAGTAAAGTTCAAGGTTAGAAATAGAGTTCTAACAGCTATTCGTAATGTCTCTCTTGATTTTGAAGAGGGCAAGGTAGTTGCCATCGTTGGTGAATCTGGTAGTGGTAAGTCAGTATTTACTAAGACTTTCACTGGTATGATTGATATTAATGGTGAAGTAAGCAATGGTGAAATAATTTTTGAAGGAAAGAATCTATTAGATAACAAAACAGAAGAAGATTGGTTGAATATTCGTGGTAAGAAGATTGCTACTGTGTTCCAAGATCCAATGACTTCTTTAAATCCTGTTAGAACCATCGGTTATCAGATTTCTGAAGTATTAATCAAACACCAAGGTATGTCTAAAGAAGAGGCTAAGAAGGAAGCAATTTCTCTTATGGCTCGTGTAGGTATTCATAATCCTGAACAAAGATATGATGAATATCCATTCCAATATTCTGGTGGTATGCGTCAAAGAATCGTTATCGCTATTGCGCTTGCTTGTCATCCTAAGATTTTAATCTGTGATGAGCCTACAACTGCGCTAGATGTTACTATTCAAGCTCAAATCATTCATTTGATTAAAGACTTGTCTAAGGAATATGGATTCACAACTATCTACATTACACACGACTTAGGTGTTGTTGCTAATGTAGCTGATGTTGTTGCTATTATGTATGCTGGTCAAATCATTGAATATGGTAATGTTGATGAAATCTTCTATAATCCTCAACATCCATATACTTGGGGACTACTTTCATCTTTACCACAATTAAGTGATAAGGGTGATGAATTGTTCGCAATCAGAGGTACACCACCTTCATTGTTTGAAGAAATTAAGGGTGATGCTTTTGCACCAAGAAGTGATTATGCACTAGCTATTGACTATATCATGGAACCTCCTTTCTTTAAGGTTTCTGATACTCACTATGCTAAAACATGGTTATTACATCCAAATGCGCCTAAGGTAGAAAAACCTAAGGCTATCTG
Organism: Solobacterium sp.; assembly: GCA_022776215.1. Taxonomy (GTDB): domain Bacteria; phylum Bacillota_I; class Bacilli_A; order Erysipelotrichales; family Erysipelotrichaceae; genus Colivicinus. Next base: position 21,002 of record JALFIR010000044.1, read on the forward strand.
TAATCTTCATGAAAAGATTTCAGCATTAACCGCAAAAGGAGGCGTGTATGGCGAACGATAATAAAGAAGTTCTATTAGATGTTAAGCATCTAGAAATTACTTTCTATCAAAATAAGAAGCGTTTTAGAGCAGTTAAAGATGCTAACTTCCAAATCTATAAGGGTGAAACTTTCGCCCTTGTAGGTGAATCTGGAAGTGGTAAGACTACTATTGGTAGATCTATTATTAGATTAAATCCTACTTCAGATGGTGAAATCATCTATAAGGGTAAGAAGATTAATGGTAAGATTTCTAAGGAAGAGGAAAGAGAAGTTGTTAGAAACATTCAAATGATCTTCCAAGATCCAGCTGCTTCATTAAACGAAAGAGCTACAATTGATTACTGTATCTCTGAAGGCTTATATAACTTCAAATTATTTGAAAACGAAGAAGATAGAGAAGCTAAGGTAGATAATGCCTTAAAATCTGTAGGTTTGTTACCTGAACATAAATCAAGATATCCACATGAATTTTCTGGTGGCCAAAGACAAAGAGTTGGTATCGCAAGAGCAATGATTATGGAACCTGAATTTATTATTGCCGATGAACCTATTTCAGCCCTTGATGTTTCTATTCGTGCTCAAGTATTAAACTTAATGAACAAGTTTAAGGAAGAAAGAGGCTTAACTTATATGTTTATTGCCCATGATCTTTCTGTTGTTCGTTACTTCTCTGATAGAATCGCTGTTATTCATAATGGTCGTATTGTTGAGGTTGCACCAACTGAGGTATTATTCAAGTATCCTTTGCATCCTTATACAATTTCATTGTTACAAGCTGTACCAATGCCTGACCCAATTATTGAAAAGAAAAAGGAACTTGTTATCTATGATGATTCAGGTAGAGACTTGTCTGGTCCTAAGCCTAAGCTTACAGAAATTAGACCTGGTCACTATGTATTTATGAATGATCGTGAAAGACAAGAATATGAAGTTAAGCTTCAAGCTATGGAAAAAGAGGCTAATGCCTAAGCTTTGTGCTATCATTATTAAGTAAGGAGAATCTTTATGAGTTTTACTGAAAAAATAAGAGATTTTATAGCTCCAGCTGAAGAAGAAAATGAATTAGAACTTACTGAAGAGGAAGCAACCGTTTTGAGTACTTACGAGAAACCTAAGGATGCTACTGTTAGTAAGATTAATTCATCTGCAAATATTGTGTTGTTTGAACCAAGAAATTTTGATGAGGCTGAGGAAATTGGCAGACACATCAAAAACCATAGAGCTTGTTGTATCAATCTGCATAAGATGCCACTTGAATATCGTCAAAGAATTATTGATTTCTTGAGTGGTGTTGTTTATGGTGTCGATGGTTCAATCAAAAAAGTCGGCGAGAACGTAATTCTTTGTTCACCAAAGAACTTAGGCGTTGCTGGCGACATTAATTTAAATTCACAAGACTAAGATTAAGACATGCTTAAATAGGAAATATTAAAGAGAGTCAGTAGGGGTGGAAGCTGATATAGGAACTATTTAAGATATCACTTATGAGTTGTAACTAGATCAAAATAGTTACCGTTATTCGCGTTAAGAATTAAGTTAGAAGTAAAGGTGGTACCGCGCATATTGCGCCCTTTGGTATCACCTTTTTTATTTAAAAAAGGAGTTTACATATGGATTATAAAGATACGCTACATATGCCTAATACTGGTTTTGAAATGAGGGGTAACCTTGCTAATAAGGAACCAGGTATCTTAGACAAGTGGCAAAAACAAGATTACTATAAGAGAATCTTAGAAAAGAATGAAGGAAATAAGCCATTTATCTTACATGATGGCCCACCTTATGCTAATGGTAATTTGCATGCTGGTACTGCCATGAATAGAACTATCAAGGATATCATTGTTAGATCTAAGGCTATGGCTGGTTACTATACACCATTTTTTCCTGGTTGGGATACTCATGGTTTACCAATTGAGAATGCTATTCAAAAGTTAGGTGTTAATAGAAAAGAAGTTACTGCTAAGGAATTTAGAGAAAAGTGTGAAGAATACGCTCATCAACAAATTGCTGGTCAAATGGCTACTGAAAAAAGACTTGGTCAAGTAGCTGATTATGAGCATCCTTATATCACTTTAAATAAAGAATTTGAGGCAAGACAAGTAAGATCTTTTGCTAAGATGGCTCTTGATGGCATGATTTTCCAAGGCTTAAAGCCAATCTATTGGTCACCTTGGCAAGAAACAGCTATCGCTGATAGTGAAATTGTTTATTTTGATAAGAAAGACACTTCAATCTTTGTTGCCTTTGATGTATTAGATGGCAAAGGTGTTCTTGATGGAGATGAGAAGTTTGTAATTTGGACAACTACTCCTTGGACTATTCCTTCAAACTTAGCTATCTGTTTAAATGATTATTTAGACTATTGTGTAGTTAATACCGAAAAGGGCAAATTGATTTTCCTTGAATCTAAGATTGATGAATTACTTCCTAAGTTTGGTTTAACTAATTTAGGTGTTCTAAAACATTTCAAGGGAAGAGATTTAGAATATGTTACAGTTAAACATCCTTTCTATCCTGAAAGACCTTCTGTTGTTATCTTAGGAAGCCATGTATCTGATGAAGATGGTACAGGTTGTGTTCATACAGCACCAGGCCTTGGTACTGATGACTTTATTGTTGGTAAGAAGTATGGCATTGAACCATTCTCTCCAGTTGATGACAAGGGTTGTTTAACAATTGAAGCAGGCGAAGATTTAGTTGGTAAGTTTGTAGTAGGTGATGAGCCAGATGGTGCTAATGTTGCTGTTATTAAGAAATTAGCTGCTTGTGGTGCTCTTTTAGGTAAAGAAAAGATTACCCACTCATATCCTCATGATGATCGTTTAAAGAAGCCTGTTATCTTTAGATCAACAGTACAATGGTTTGCGTCTATTGAAAAAGTTAAACCTCAATTATTAGAAGCTATCAAGAAGGTTAAGTGGTGTAACTCATTTGGCGAAGTTAGACTTACTAACATGATTGCTTCAAGAAAAGATTGGTGTATTTCAAGACAAAGACTATGGGGTGTTCCAATTCCTATTATCTATACAGAAGATAAGAAGCCTATTATTGAAAAAGAAGTATTCGATCATATCGCTGACTTATTTGAAGAATATGGTTCAAATGTTTGGTTTGAAAGAGAAGCTAAGGACTTATTACCTGAAGGCTATAACAATCCTGCATCTCCCAATGGTATCTTTACAAAAGAAAAGGATATCATGGACGTATGGTTTGATTCAGGTTCATCTTGGAATGAACTAATCGCTAGAGGCTATGATTATCCATGTGACTTATACTTTGAAGGTTCTGACCAATATCGTGGTTGGTTTAATTCTTCTCTTATCGTATCAGTAGCTGTTAATGGTACTGCTCCATATAAGTCTGTATTGTCTCATGGTTATGTATGTGACTCTAAGGGTGAAGCAATGCACAAGTCTGTTGGTAATGTTGTTAACCCACTTGATATCATCAACAAGTATGGTGCTGATATCTTTAGACTATGGGCAGCAAGTGAAGACTTTAAGGCTGATATGAGAATTGGTGATTCTAACTTGAAACAAGTTTCTGACCAATATCGTAAGATTAGAAATACCTTTAGATTCTTATTAGGTGTTACAAGTGACTTTGATGGTAATCTAGTTCCTTATGAAAATCTAGAGCCAATTGATAAGTATATGTTGATTTCATTAAATGATATGTTAGTGAAAGTTAAGAATGCTTATGACAATTATGACTTTGTACAAGCAACAAATACAATGACTAATTTCATGACTAACGAATTATCATCATATTACTGTGACTATGCTAAGGATATTCTTTATTGCGATGAGGGTGAAAGAAGAAGACAAGTTCAATCTGTTCTTTACCAAGCAATCGATGTTCTAGTTAAACTATGGAGCCCAGTTCTTGTATTTACAACTGAGGAAGTATATAGTTTCTTTAGACCAAATGAAGATAGTGTACACTATACTCATTTCCCTAAAGAACAAACTTATCAAAATTCTGATGAAGTAAAGGCTGACTTCGCTAAGCTTCATGTGTTAAGAGATGCTGTTCTAAAGGCATTAGAAGAAGCAAGACAAAATAAGACAATTGGTAAGTCTTTGGAAGCTCATGTAACTTTGAATGTTTCTGAAGAAGATAAAGCATTGTTAGAAAAGAACTTCAAGGATAAAGTTAATCAATGGTTAATTGTTTCTAAGGTTGATTACACAAGTGAAGATCTTCCTAAGTATGATGACTTTGGTATTAAGGTAGAGAAGGTTGCTGGTGTTGTATGTCCAAGATGTTGGAACATCACTGATTCAACTGATCCTGAAGGCCTATGTGATCGTTGTAAGAAGGTTTTATCTAAATAACAACAACAATAAGGGTGTCCTATGTACATCCTTTAAAATACTTAAAACGAAACGTTTGTTTCTATATTTCGCTAATAACGAAATAAACCTTGTTAATAATTCGTATTTAGGTTAATATTTCGTTAAGAGGTGCGCTATGAAATATTTACTAGCGAAGAAGTTGCTGAAAAGAAAGGCCTATCTATTCGCCGTATCCAACAAATGTGTAGGGATGGCGGTTTTGATGGTGCTTTTAAAGAAGGAAAATCTTGGTTAATTCCAGATGATGTTTTGGAATATAGCTTTGACAGTAAGAGATTGCTTCCTGTTGGACTTTCTGACTACAAGAGGGCTTGCAATAGCTATTATTATGTTGACAAAACTTTGTTTATTCGTGATTTTATAGATTCTGCACCTTTGGTATCTTTGATTACTCGTCCAAGAAGGTTTGGGAAGACTTTAAATATGGATATGCTTAGAGTGTTTTTCGAAAAGACTAATGAAGATACATCGATTTATTTTAAAGATAAAAAGATTTGGAATTGTGGTGAAAGGTACACAAAGCATCAAGGGCAGTATCCTGTAATATACTTAACTTTTAAGGATGTTAAATGTTTATCTTGGCAAGATACCATTATTAAAATAAGCGAGTGACATGTCTTTGACGGGTCAGAGCTTCCTTGGGGTTTTCCCCGTTGCTTGCAACGTATGGTCTTCCTTTTGGTGATAAAATATCATCAAAAGGAAGAGCGATGCAAAAAGAATCTAGTACGTATGTGGCCTTGTGCCACAATGTAAGCAATCTTGT
>JALFIR010000055.1:0-15101 GCA_022776215.1 Solobacterium sp.
CCCAATAAACATTATAAGGTCTATAAAACCCATCATTAACTATTTTGACTAGAACATAGTCATCATAGTGAAGATGGGTTTTAATTTATTTTGATTAATTTGAATAGATTATTAGTAAATAAGTTGGCATTCAACACTTTATAAAAGCAAAAGAAAGTGGAGCATACGTTCCCAACACATTATTGAAACAAGATATTAGAACTATAACAAGTCATTACAACAAAATAATAGCAGTGTATAGAAAAGATGTAAGCAAAAGCACTTACAACGAGTGTGTATATATTGCTAAAAAAGAAGATTTAACAAAATATAGATTTTCAAAAGAATACGAATACTTAAAAGAATTATAGTCACCAAAGTTAAAAGATGCTCAATCCAATATCGTGGATTGAGCATCAAAATCTATTTTAATTCATCAATTAAAGATGAACCAATCTTAGGTTTAGCTACACCATATTCATCTGCGATAGTCGCACCAATGCAGGCAAATGATTCTCTAGTACCTAAATCCTTAGGTTCCTTAAAGTTCTTAGAATAAATAAGAACCGGAATCATCTCTCTTGTATGATCACTACCCTTCCAAGTTGGATCATTACCATGGTCTGCAGTAATATATAAGACATCATCATCCCTTAAATTAGCTAACAATTCAGGTAATAATTCATCAAAAGCTACAAGCTCCTTGGCATAACCTTCTGGATTTCTACGATGACCCCACTTCGCATCAAAATCAACTAAATTAGTGAAACAAATACCATTAAAATCTTCTTTTGTAACTTCAATTGTTTGTTTCATACCCTCAACTGAGGAAGAAGACTTAATAGCTCTTGTAATACCCATAGTATTAAAGATATCGTTAATCTTACCAATAGAAATTACATCTAAACCTTTTTCTTTCATTTCATCAAGAACTGTTACATCACTTGGACTTAAGGCATAATCATGACGATTGCTGGTTCTTTCAAAAGTATCTGCAGTTTTTCCAACAAATGGTCTTGCGATAATTCTACCAACCATCCATTCAGGCTTGGAAGAACACATATCTCTTGCGATTTGACATACTCTATAGATTTCATCCAAACCATATAATTCTTCATTAGCCGCAATCTGTAAAACAGAATCAGCAGAAGTATAAAGAATCATCTCTTTAGTTTCTAATTGTCTTTCACCTAAATCCTTAATAATCTCAGTACCAGAAGCCGCATAATTGCCCATGTACTTATGACCTGTAAGTCTTTCTAGTTCATCAACTAAATCCTTTGGGAAACCAGTATCAGTAAAAGTAACAGCAGGTTTAGTAGTTAAAACACCCATAATTTCCCAATGCCCTGTCATGGTATCCTTACCAACAGAAGACTCTTTTAACTTTCCATAATACGCACTTGGATTATCAATTTTAGGATTACCCTTAACATCAACTAAATTACATAAACCCATCTTTTGAAGATTAGGAATCTTATATTTACCTTCAGTTGCCTCAAAAATATGAGCTAGAGTATTAGCACCATCATCACCATAATCTTTGCTCTTTTCTTCATATCCAACTCCTAAAGAGTCAATTACAACCACAAACGTTCTTTTCATAATCAATCATTCCTTTCTGATTTAGCCAAATTATATAAGTCTCTTGCGGCAGCCAATGAATTATCATCAACTACTGAATTAGAAATATTCGCAAGCTCTCTAATAACACCATCTTCATCTAACTTCTTTATTCTTGTACAAGTCTTATCATTATCATCTTCCTTATAGATGTAATAATGACTATTCGCATAAGCAGCCACCATTGATAAGTGTGAAATACATAATACTTGACAGTTTTTCGCAATTTTCGCAATCTTTCTTCCAATCAACATACCAGCCTTGCCACTAACGCCAGTATCGATTTCATCAAGTATCAATAAATCAGTATTACTAAGTCTAATAAAGACAGCCTTAAGAGCTAATAAAAGACGTGACATTTCACCACCTGAAGCTACATTCTTAAGTGGTTTTAAAGCATCACCCTTATTCATCGCAATTAAAAATTCAACATCATCAATACCTGTAGGACTCAAGTCCTTATCGGCAATATTTACTTCAAAGACACAGTTATCCAACAATAAATCACTTGTCTCTTGTTTAATATCCTTGCTTAATTCTATTGCCTTATCTTTTCTAATATTTGAAATTTCTTTTGCTAAGTCATAAGCCTTTGAATAAGCATTATCAAGCTCTTTCTTCTTATCAGCTAAAACTCTATCACGATCTTCAAAAGAAGCTATCTTAGCCCTTAAATCATCCAACAACAATAACAAACCCTTAGTATCTGTCTTATGTTTTCTAGATAACTTAGAATAAGTATATAAGCGCTCTTCAATTGATTCGATATTATAATCTTCATCATTAAAAGATGCATAAAGCTTGTCAAGCTTATCCATCTGCTCATCTAAACTATAATATAAATCATTTAATTGTTCTTTTATATTAAGGATTGAATCATCATCTATATTTAAACAATTAATTAATTCATAGAAGTTCTCTTTCAAACCACCATCATCATTATAAATAGACAATGATTTATCCAACAGAGAAGTATACTTCTCTTTATCCTTAAGTTTCTTCTCAAGCTCTTCTAGTTCTTCAACCTCATTAAGCTTTAAATCAGCCTTCTCTAGTTCCTCTAAATCATACTTAAAGAACTCAATATCTCTTTCATTATAAGTATTATTAAGTAAGTCATCATATTCAGCTAATACCTTTAAATAAGCATTATAAGCTTCCTTATACTCATTAAAAGAAAGTCCACAATACTTATCAAAAACAAGCCCCTGGTTCTTCTTTTCAAACAATAATTGAGAATCCCTTTGTGAATGAATATCAACATAAGAACTTAATAAATCTTGTAAAAAATTTAATGTAACCGAAGATTCATTAACCTTAATCGAATTACGATTATCCTTGCCAATAACTCTTTTTACAATTAAAAGACCATCATAATCAATATCCTGGTCATTGAATTTATTCTTAATATTCTCATCATCAAGTTCAAAAACACCTTCGATAATAGCTTTATCAAAGCCATTTCTGACCAAAGATGAATCACTACGTCCCTTAAATAAATAAGATAATGCGTTAACGATAATTGATTTACCAGCACCAGTTTCACCAGTGAAGACATTAAAACCTTTTTCAAATTCAATTGAAACATCATCGATAATCGCAAAATTCTTAATTCTAAGACTTCTTAACATATACTTTCAATAAAATGATACAAACTATTTAGATCTAATCCTAAACTTTCCTTAACTTTCAATACACTACCATGTTTAACATAAATATCATCAACACCCAAGATGTAAACAGGCACATTTATATGATTCTTATTTAAACACTCTAAGATAGAATCACCTAAACCACCCTTAATAATATCATTAGTATACACCACAATCGGCTTATTAAGTTTGCCAATGCTCACTAACATTTCTTCATCAATAGGCTTGATAAATAAGGCATTAATAAGATTATAAGGAAGATGATTATCATTAATATCCTTCTCAATCTTACAAACATCATTACCATAAGTAATGATACTTACCTTACTATCTATATTATTGACGACAAATTCCCATTTTCCTAGGCTAACATCACATTTGTGGTCACAATTATATTCAATAGAACCCCTAGGATATCTAATCGCAAAAGGACTAGTTTGACTAAAAGCTAAATCAAGAAGAGCTTCTATCTGGCTGCTATTCTTACCTTCCGCAATAACCATATTAGGTAAAGAATTCATATATGAGATATCAAAAACACCCTGATGAGAATCACCATCTTCACCAATAATTGAACATCTATCTACTCCTATTACCACAGGTAAATTCATCCTACATACATCATGATTTAATTGATCATAAGCCCTTTGTAAGAAACTAGAATAAACAGACACAAAAGGTCTTAAACCCTCAAGTGCCATACCACACGCAAAAGTAATCGCATGATCTTCAGCTATGCCTACATCGAAACACCTCTTTGGATATTTCGCAAACATATTATTCATACAAGATCCTGAAATCATCGCAGGTGTAATAGCTGTAACTCTATCATCATTATCCATAATCTTTAATACTTTATCTGCAACAATTTGTGAATAAGTCTTATAATTTTCAGGAATAGAAGACAACATCTCACCAGTCTTTACATCAAACTTACCAACACCATGCCACTTACCATTCTTATCTTCTTCAGCTGGTTTATAACCCTTACCCTTTTTAGTAACTACATGAATAACGATTGGTCCATCTTTCTTCTTTGCAGCCTCGAAAACATTGATTAAAACTTTAATATTATGGCCATCAACAGGACCAATATAATCAATATTAAAGCCTTCAAAAATACCAGAATCAATAACCTTATCCTTAATAGATTCTTTGATATTTTTAATAACCTCAATAAAGAGATTACCATTCTTCTTAGTATTCAAGAACGACTTAACGTCATCCTTTACCTGTATATATTCTTGATTACTTCTAAGATTTGAAAAAGCCTTACTTAAAGCACCAACATTCTTAGAAATAGACATATTATTATCATTAAAGACAATAATTACCTTAGACTTTAAATCACCTATTTGATTTAAAGCTTCAAGTGATAAACCAGATTGTAATGCAGCATCACCAACCACAGGAACCACACAAAAATCTTCATGTTTAATATCCCTGGCGATCGCCATACCTAAGGCCGTCGAAAGAGCGGTACTTGAATGTCCCGCCTCAAAACAATCATATTTAGATTCATTTCTTCTTTGAAAACCTGCTAAACCACCAAATTGTCTTAAAGTATCAAAGTCCTTAGCCCTACCAGTTAAAATCTTATGTATATAAGATTGGTGACCAACATCGAATAAGAACTTATCTTTTTCACAATCAAAAACATAATGCATGGCGATTGTAAGTTCTACAACTCCAAGATTACTAGAAAGATGGCCTCCTGTTTTAGAAACAGAATCCAACAAAAAAGTTCTTATGTCGCTTGCAAGTTCATTTAATTGATTTGTATTTAAAGTTTTTACAAATTCAGAATTTTTAATTTCCTTAATATCCATACTATCGATTTTTCATTCTATCTATTATCTCTATTATATACTTAGTATCAAAATTTGCACATGATAGATAATCATAGATATCCTTAAATAGATAATCAATATATTCCTTTAATTCATCAACTGACATATAAGATAAAGCAGTCAACTTATCATTTCTTAAATCTGAATTAGATTTACCAGTCTCTTCCTCTGACTTGATAATATCAAATAAATCATCTTGATGTTGGAAAATGATGCCTAACTTTGAACCTAATGTTTCAAAATATTCATAGTTAGTAGCACCACCCAAATACATAGCCGCAATACATGCATACTTAAATAAGCCACTTGTCTTATTATCATGAATCTCTAACAATAATTCTTTTGACTTATTATCACTACTTTCACTCTCTACATCCAATAATTGACCATAGATCATACCAAATAAACCAGCATACTTTGCTAGAGCATCAATTAGATTAACCTTAATATCGCTTCTATAATCAGCTTCACAAATCTTTGAGAAAGCATGATTCAATAATGCATCACCAGTTAAAATCGCAATATCTTCACCAAATTTCTTATGGCAAGACAACTTACCACGACGATAATCATCATTATCCATACCTGGTAAATCATCATGAATCAAAGAATAAGTTTGAATATATTCAAGAGCACAAGCAGCACCATAGGCAACACTCTCATCTAGTCCAAAACCCTTTACAATTGAAAACATGATATTGGGTCTAAAACGTTTACCACCTTCAAGACAATAAATCATTGCCTCTTTAATAACATTATCCTTATAACAATCTAAACTATTACTTAAATATTCTTCAAAATTATTCATCCTTTTTAAGCTCCTCTATTTTTTCCTCATAGGCACTCAATTGTTCCTTAAGCTCCTTAGATAATTCAAGCCCTTCTTTATATAAAGAAATAGACTTATCTAATTCAATGTCAGAAGAATCTAAAAGTTCAACTATCTCTTGAAGTCTTTTCATCTTATCTTCAAATTTAAGCTTAGCCATTTTTCTTACTCACTTTCTCTACTCTTGTATCAATTATTTGATCATATGTCTCTATCACTAGTTTATCATCGTTATCAATATCTTTGTTTATTAGTTTATTGTCTTTATAAACTAGAGCATAGCCCCTTTTTAAAGTATTCTCACATGAATATGCCTTAAGTAATCCATTCAGCCTATCAAGCTCATTACGCTTCTTGTTGAGCTTAATATCAAGCAAAAGGCCTATTCTATCTACCTCTTTATCGATTTGTAACTTATAATTATCTAATTTATTAGAAAAACGTTTTAATCTTTCAATTTTGTAATCCAACAATAAAGAAATTTTATCAACAAGTAAACTAGGTTCCTTGAAATACTTATTATTTGATAATTGTATTAGTTTATCTTTATTATTAGTTATTAATAAATCAATTGATTTATTTAGTCTATAGGATAAATCGTCAATTGAATCCAATACATCATCAATATTAGGAGTAATCATTTCAATAGCACCAGTAGGGGTAGGTGCCCTTCTATCCGAGACAAAATCTACTAAGGTAAAATCTTGTTGATGACCAACACCTGTGATAATAAAAGTATTTAAGTTATAAATAGTTCTAACAAGTCTTTCATCATTAAAACAAAATAAGTCTTCAAAAGAACCACCACCTCTTGCCAGTACAATTATTTCATAGTCCAATGTATCAACATCTTTAAGGGTTTGAATCATAGAGGATGGTCCTTCACTACCCTGTACAATAACTGGATAATAATCTACTTTACATAGAGGCCAACGTCTATTGAATTGAATCTTAATATCAGACATAGCCGCTGAATCCTTACCACAAAGAACAGCTACTTTACTAGGATATAAAGTAGGCAATACCTTTTTATGATCATCATCAAACAAGCCTTCATTAAATAATTTATTCTTCAATTCTTCATATTGACGATATAAATCACCAATTCCATCAAGCTTTAAAGTATTTACATAAAGTTGTAAAGAACCTGATGCCTCAAACATAGAAATAGAACCACTACAAATGACCTTGTTTCCGTTTTCAGGCACAAAAGAAAGACTATAAGCCTTGGACTTAAACATCACACAACTTATAGCGCTATTTTCATCTTTTAATGTGAAATAAAGATGACCAGAACTGGTCTTACGAAAATTAGATAGTTCTCCGCTTACTTGGACACTCCTTAAAGCTTCATCACTATCTAATTTATTTTTTAAATATCTAACAAGTGTCGTAACACTTATCGGTTTCATAGGTTATCTAAAACTCCATTAATATATTTGTAAGAATCATCATCACTATATTCCTTCGCAATTCTTACGGCCTCATCAATAATAATCTTCTTATTGTCTTTATTAAGATTATATTCACTAGTTCCAACAAGAAGAATTGCTTGATCGATATAAGATAATCTATCAAAAGTCCATTTGTTTAGATTATTTGAAATAGTTTCAATATATGCATCCTCATGCGCAATCAAATCATTTTCAATAGAACCTACATATTCATCAATATCTTCAAAATTATCAATGAAAGTCTCAACCATGTCTTTATTAAGAAGCAAGTGCTGATACACTGCTGTTACTACTTTAATACGTGTTTCATGTCTATTCATGCACATTATTATACAACAATGTTCTATAATAAATAAATGGAAAAAATGTCATTTTTAAAGAGATTTTGGGGCCATTCCCTAACTATAAACAAACATCGTCTAGAAGTCATGAGACTATGCTTCAAATGTGGTCTTATTAAACAAGGTTTAATGCACGACCTATCTAAATATTCTTTTATTGAATTTTTCTCAGGCGTTAAATACTATCAAGGATATCGATCACCTATTGATGCTGAAAAAGAAGATAAGGGTTATTCTCTAGGATGGTTACATCATAAGGGAAGAAATAAACATCACTTTGAATTTTGGTTAGAAAAGGACTATTATAATAATCCTTTAACTTTTAAATGCCTAGAAATGCCTCTTAATTATTTATTGGAAGCAGCCTGTGATAAGATAGCTGCCTCTAAAATTTATAAGAAAAATAAATATACTGATTCAAGTGCCTATGACTTTTTAATGAACGGTAAGGACCAATATTTTATGGGTCCTGAAAACTGTCGAAGACATAAAATATTACTTGAATATTTAAAAGATAATGGCGAAGAAAAAGCCCTTGCATATTACAAGGACTTATATCATAAATGGAAGAAAGACAAGACTTTTAATATTTAGTCTTAAAGTCAATCTCAACTTTAAAAGGTAGTTGTTCATATTCTACCCCAGCCATATCTAACATTTTCTTAGATACAACATTATTATCAGCACCATCATACTTATCTGATTCATAATATATTTTCCTTATGCCTGCTTGAATGATTGCCTTAGCACATTCATTGCAAGGAAATAAAGAAACATAAAGGATGGTATTCTTAAGACTTCTTGGTGAATTCAATATCGCATTTAATTCAGCATGCACTACATAAGCATACTTAGTGTTCTTAAAATCACCTTCCCTTGACCAAGGCATCTTAGCATCCACACAACCTCTAGGCATACCATTATAGCCAATAGATACAACCTTCTTGTCTTCATCAACAATACAAGCACCTACTTGAGTATTAGGATCCTTACTTCTTAAAGCACTCAAGTGAGCGAGTCCCATAAAATATTCATCCCAACTGATAATCATTATTTTTCTCCTTTTTGATAGACATTAATAAGTCTTTTAGAAATATTATCACTATAAGACTTTAAACCCAAATCCTTATAAGCACTAACTACCTTTACATCTGAACCAATATATAATGGTTGAATATTTGTAAAGCCAAAGTATTTAACATTCATGATTAAAAGTAAGCTAGTAACTAGAATAATCATGCTCTTTTTATTGTCCTTATTATTAAATAAATAATAGAATAGACAGCCACATACGGCACCACCTAAATGTCCTTGCCATGAAACACCTGGAATAAAATTGAGCATTAGGTTTAAAAGAATTGTAGGCATTAGTTGTCTAACATTGATAAAACCAGAATTAACTAAACTAAAGATATAGTATACAAAGATACAATAGATAGCACCAGATAAACCAATAGTAATCGTATTAGCACTTATAATGCCAGCACTTAAGGAAGAAAAGACAATGCCACTTAATAATAGAATTAAATATTTCTTAGTCTTAAGTCTTCTTTCAACTCCAATTCCTACATAATAGAAGGCCATCAAATTAAATACTAGATGCATAATAGAACCATGTAAGAAACCATTTAATACCAGTCTATATACTTGATGTAGTCCTAATGTAAAGGTATTATATTGAGCTCCCATCATAATTAAGGCCGTATCAATATCATACTTGGAACTTAAAAATAATGTGATCAAGAATAATACTGTACATACTACACAAGTCCCCATAGTAACAGGTGCATGTAAATCCTTCAGCTTAGCATATAAAGGTCTTTTCTTAGCTGTTTCCTTTAGTTTCAAGAAAGTATTATTGATATTAGAAACTCTATTCTTTATTTCCCCTTCTTTATCACTAACATCATGAACAACTTCATAGACACCTGGATAAATAGTAGATAAGTCAAGACCACTATGATAATTAGAATCAATGCATACAGTTGTAAATTCATCATATCCTTCAACAGTTTCATTACCAATATGAACATCCAATATCTTAACTTCAGGTAGATTAAATTGTTGCTTAATAACCATTTGGTAAGTATCTAATCTTCCCTTATCGTAATAAGCTGTGCCAACAGAGGCAGTTGTTATTCTTATTACCTGAAAATCAGGATTAGTCTTAGAGGCAATTAAAATCTCATCAGGCTTATCAAGTCCGTTTACTCTAAAAGAAATATAATCATATTTGGTGATGAAATACTCCATCAATTGAAATACTTTATATGTGTTATTTTCCATTTATACCCTCGATACTCTCAATATATTCTTCCATATACTTAGGCATAGGTGTTTCAAAAGATACTCTTTCCTTAGTACGTGGATGAATAAAACTTAAATAATAAGCATGTAAAAATTGTCCAGTTTCATCAATATGTGGTCCACCATACTTCTCATCATTCATAACTGGATGATGAATAAAAGCCATATGTACTCTAATTTGATGGGTTCTACCGGTTAATAAAGAAACATCTAACAAGGTACAATCACCAAATCTTTTAATTACTTCGAATTCAGTAATAGCCTCTTTACTATTGGTAGCAGTTACACACATCTTTTGACGATCTTTAGGGTTTCTACCAATAGGTGCATTGATTTCACCCTTATTGTTTTCAATGGTGCCCTTTACGATTGCATAATATTTACGATAACAAGTCTTATCCTTTAATTGTTCACTCAAGAAGTTATGAGCTTCATTGTTTTTGGCAATTACCAACAAGCCACTTGTATCCTTATCGATTCTATGTACGATGCCGGGTCTAAAGAAACCGTTGACATCAGATAAGTCCTTACAATTAAATAACAAGGCATTAACTAAGGTGTTATCGTAGTTACCAGGAGCTGGATGTACTACTAAACCCTTTTGTTTATTAATAACAATAATATCTTCATCTTCATAAACGATATCAATTGGAATATCAGCTGGTTTTAAATCAGTCAAAACTGTTTCTTCATATTCAACACTGATATCATCGTTCATCTTCACTTTATATGAATTAGATGTCACTTTATCATTAACTAAAATCTTTTCTTCTTTGATTAATTTTTGAATATTAGAACGACTCAAAGGCGTATTATCTGCTAAATAAGCGTCAAGTCGAACATTATAATTGTCATCAACTATTAAGTTTAATTTTGGCATCTTTTTCCTCCTTTATAAGCGCAATAATATATAAACATACACCGACCGTTAAGAAGATATCAGCTACATTAAAGATTGGAAAGTCCCAACCAAAGATAATAAAATCTAAGAAATCAACAACATAAATCCTAACAATACGATCGATAAAGTTACCGATTGTACCACTAATCATTAATAGTAAGGCAGTCTTACTTAACTTATCATTTGATTTAATGAATAAGTAAGTAAAACCTACTAAACAGATTGGAGTAATGATTAGAAATGTCGTTCTAGCATTTTGCATAATCGAGAAGCCTGCTCCAAAGTTTTGAACATAAGTCAAACTAAAGAAGCCATCAATAATGGTCTTGCTTTGATAGAGTTCAAAATAATTTAAAATAATTGACTTAGTATATTGGTCTAAGCTTACTAAACTTACTACAATAAATAGATAAATAAGATAATTAAATTTATTTGTTTTCATTGATATAATCTTCTACTACACCTTCTAATATCGCAAATGGTAAAGGTCCATTTTCTATAATAGCCCTGTCATATGCTACAAAATCAAATTTATCGCCAAGCTCATCCATGGCCTTTTTTCTAAGATTTATATGATTTACAAAGCCTACGCCATATCTTACAAAAACACCAGGCATGGCAACAACTGTATCATATAAGTCTTGAGCCATACTAGCATCTAACATTAAGTTATCTAATTTCTTAGCCAAAGTCTTAACGTTCCATCCAAAATAATTAACTCCCAAATCAATTATTGAATATAGGATATGGGAATTAAAGGTAATTGAATCGATCCTAGCAATGCCCTTATATTCATTAGGAATATCTAACATTTCAAGGGCATCATAAGCAGCTAAATCAGCATAACCTTCAGTGTATCCAACAAATGATTGAGTAGCTCTAACTTTGTGAGGATTAGTTTGTTGGAAGTAAATGTTTTGGTACAAGTGGCCTGGGAAGCCCTCGTGCGCCATTACTTCAAAGACAGACATTTGATCATAATAATCACTATCAATCTTCGCGTTTACTCTAATTACATTTTGGTTTAGATTATCAATTGGTGGACTTACATAATAACCTAGAGTTGTATTGCCTAGTGTATCTAGTGATGATACTACATAATTAGCATCCTCTAGATATTCATATCTTTCAGAACTATTATTTCTAAGATACTCCAACAGATCTTCCGCATTAAGGTTTAATACTTCATCGTTTTTTAAGAATTCTTCATAATTATCTAAGATATTTTCATCATCTTGATAAATACCAATAAAGTTATAAATCCAATCAAAATATAATTCCACCAAGTCGTTATAGATATCAGTGATATCCCTATTACTTGAAGAATCGATTAAATAAGTATATTCAGCATAGCCTTCATCAATCTTACATAAAGTTAACTTATCACTTGTAGTCTTACCATATAAGGTTTTTAAATAATCTTTTAAAGTCACAAATGCAGGTATAACTTCATTTTCTACAAGTTCTTTAACTTCAGGATAAATATCATATTCCTTATAATGTTCATAGATACTTCTGCCATTAGATGAAATTAAATTATCAATATAAGATATCTCTTCATCCAACATGTCATCACTGTGGTATAGGCCATCATTAGATTGCTGTTTAGAATATTCGATAGCTTCATTGATGTAATTTGGTACATCTTTTAAAACAGCTAAGAAATCTTCTTCAGATTCTTCATCATAAATCGCAAATTCCATTAGGTTTGTGATAATACCATCACAGAATTGACTAGATGAAGAGAATATTAAATTATATTTAGAATATTCTAGGCCACAAAGCGTTTCCAATAATGAATAATGAAGTAAATCATAATCATATTGTTGTCTTAAAGATAAAGAATCATAATCAAAAGCTAACAAGTCTTCTAATTGTTTCTCTGTCTTATTAAATTCTTCTTGATCAACACCATAGACGATATGTCCAAAACCTACTTCGGGTTTTTCAATGCCCATTGCCTTATAGTCAGCTACATTAAAGTGCATATATAGATAATTATCAGATACTAGTTCATCAAAGATAGTATCTAAATATGCATCAAATTCAGTATTATCATCAAGTGTTGAATTCTTTTCTCTTACTTCGTAATTTTTTAATTGAGTTAAATAATAATTCTCGGCAGATGGGCTTGAATCTTCACCACAACCCACAAGTATAAACAATATAAGTAAGATACTTAATAATTTACTAATTCTTTTCATTTAAATAAGCTTTCAATGCACAGGCAATTTGATCAGGACAAGATGTGTTTTTAAAACCACACTTAGTACCTTCAATCTTAGAAATGATGTCTTCAAGTTTCATACCAGTAATCAAACTAGCGATACCCTTAAGGTTGCCATTACAGCCTCCTATTACTTGTAAAGACTTAACTGTATCATCTTCTATGTCAAAGATAAATTCTCTTGAACAAACACCACTTGGTTTATAAATATATTCCATAATTTTTACCTTCTTTCCTTTATGAATAAGCTTAAATATTATACTATAATATATGAGTATTTAGAAATGAGGTAACAAATGAAAGTAAGAACAAGATTTGCACCATCTCCAACTGGTTATATGCATATTGGTAACTTAAGAACTGCTTTATATGCTTATTTAGTTGCGAAAAAAGATAATGGTGATTTCATCTTAAGAATTGAAGATACCGACCAAAATAGACAAGTAGAAGGTGCTACAGATATTATCTATGACACACTAAAGACTTGTGGTCTTATGCATGATGAAGGACCAGATGTAGGTGGTAACTATGGACCTTATGTTCAATCAGATAGAATGAAACAAGGTTTATATAAAGAATATGCTATGAAGCTTGTTAAAAGTGGTCATGCTCATGTATGTTTCTGTAAGGAAGAAGATATTGAAATTCAGAAGCAAATCGCTAATGCTAAGGGTGAATCATTCTTATATCGTGATCCTTGTAAGAATTTAAGCAAAGAAGAAGTTGAAAAGAGAATTGAAGCTGGCGAAGAATATGTTATTAGACAAACTATTAAGCCAGAAGGTACTACAACATTCGATGATGAAGTATATGGTTCAATTACTGTAAACAATGCTGACTTAGATGAAATGATTCTATTAAAGTCTGATGGCTACCCTACTTACAACTTTGCCAATGTAGTAGATGACCATCTAATGGATATTACTCATGTTGTTAGAGGTAATGAATACTTATCAAGTACACCAAAGTATAACTTGTTATATGAAGCATATGGTTGGGATAAGCCAGTATATATTCACTGTCCACCAGTTATGAAGAATGAACATGAAAAGTTATCAAAGAGAAATGGTGATGCTTCTTTCCAAGACTTAGTAGCTAAGGGTTATCTTCCAGAAGCAATTCTTAACTATATCGCTTTATTGGGTTGGGCACCAAGTGAAGAAAGAGAAATCTATTCACTTCCTGAATTATGTCAAGCATTCGATGTTAAGAGAATTGGTACAAGTGGTGCTATCTTCGATATTGAAAAGTTAAAGTGGATGAATGGTGTATATCTAAGAAACATGGATGACAAAGCATATTTTGAATTAGTTGAACCAATGATTAAAGAAACTGTTGATCCAAAGTACAACTATGAAGATATTGCTAAGGCATTAAAAGATAGAGTAATGTTACTAACTGAAGTTAAGGATATGATTGATTTCTTTAATGAAGTTAAGGATTATTCAATTGATTTATATGCAAACAAGAAAGCTAAGACAAATGCTGAAGTAGCTAAGAAGTCATTAGAACTTGCACTACCTGCTTTAGAAGCATTAGATACATTTGATAACGATGGTATTTTCCAAGCATTAGCTAAGGTTGCTGCTGATAATGAACTTAAGAATATTACAATTATGTATCCTATTCAAGTTGCCCTATCTGGCAAAGATAAGACACCTGGTGGTGCTACAATGATTGGTCAAATCTTAGGTAAGGAAGAAACTATCAAGAGAATCAAAGACGCTATTGCTAAGTTAGCTTAATATATCAACTAACGCTACATTTTGAAGTGAACCCCTAAAGTTGGACAAACTAAGGAGGTTCACTTTTTATATGAAATTAACTTATGAACAAAAGCTTAAAGCTTACCAAGATTGGAAAAGCAATCTTAAGTCACCGGGAACTATAGCTAATGAGTTGCATGTAAATCGTTCAACGGTCTTAAATTTTTTAAAA
>JALFIR010000064.1:0-33045 GCA_022776215.1 Solobacterium sp.
AATTTTTATTATTCTATTCATAGGTAATCTTTCCTCCTTGTATGCGGTAATCCCACATCTACTATGTTTTTAACAATCAAAGTATATTGGTAAATCCACGTCTTTACAAGCTTGGGAAGATTACTTTTTCTTTATCTTGCAATTCTCCTTTCATTCGTCATTTCATATTGTCTAATAATAGATATAGTCCTATTCTTTTATCGCAAAGAAGAACTAGAAAAGAAATTTGGCTTAATAAATTAAAAGAATATACAAAATGACGATTGGTGAACATGGTTATTAAAATATAATATATAAAGATACATTCCTTGTTTTATTATTGGGGTGTTTATACCGTATAATAATATTTATGGATAAGAAACTAGTTAAAAATTACATATACAACATAGCTTACCAAATCGTTAAGCTATTTTTGCCGTTCTTCCTTGTTAAGTATACTTATGCACATATTGGTGAAAGCACTTTGGGTATCAATGACTTTGCGAGTAATATTTCACAGTGGTTTATTTTACTTGGTGTATTAGGTGTTAATACCTATGGTAATAGAGAAATTGCTAAAGTAAGAGATAATCGTGAGGAATTAAGTAGAAATTTCTTTGAAATTCTTTCTATGCAATTTATCAATATGATGATTGTAACTATTCTTTACTTAGGATATACAGCATTCTTTGTGAAAGATTATAAGATTATCTATTATTTAATCTGTCTATCAATGTTATCTAGTGCCTTTGATATTTCATGGTTCTATTATGGTGTTGAAGACTTTAAGATCGTTTCTATTAGAAATATTATTGTTAAGTTAGTTGGTGTATTGTTAATCTTCTCTTTTGTAAAGACATCAAGTGACTTATGGATTTTTACCTTAATTAATTCTGGTACTGACTTCTTAGGTCAAATTGCTACTTTCTTTGGTTTAAAGAAACATATTGATAAAGTACCATTCAGCATTAAACAAGCATATAAGAAGCATTTCGCAGGTACTTTTGCGTTGTTTGTACCAACTATTGCGATTAATGTATATACCCTACTAGATCAAACATTACTTGGAACTTTTGTTGATGATAAGGGTCAATTAAATTTATATAAGACATCTCAAAGCTTTGTTAAGATGTTCTTATACTTTGTAACTTCTATTGGTGCTGTAGTTATGCCAAGAATCGCTAATGTCTTCAACAAGAGTA
This sequence comes from Solobacterium sp., assembly GCA_022776215.1. Lineage (GTDB taxonomy): Bacteria > Bacillota_I > Bacilli_A > Erysipelotrichales > Erysipelotrichaceae > Colivicinus. The sequence continues at coordinate 1,182 of JALFIR010000064.1, forward strand.
GTAATAAAGATGAAGTAAGTGGCTATATTAATACGACATTTAAGTTAGCTATTATCTTATCTTTACCAATTTTTGTGGCATTAGAAGTTGTATCTGAATTCTTCTATCCTTGGTATACACCTAAGCAAGCTAATGATATGATTCTTTTAGTTAGACTATTAAGTCCAATTATTATCTTTATTTCATTATCAAATGTCTTTGGTATTCAGTATTTGGTACCGACAAATAATACAGCTAAGTATACTAAATCAATCATTGCGGGTGCTGTAGTTAATATGGTAATCAATTTGTATACAATTCCAAGATGGGCTGCCGTTGGTGCTTGTATTGGTAGTGTTTGTGCTGAATTTACAGTTACATTAGTTCAATGGTTATATATGAAAGATGAAATCAAGTTAAGTGCTTTCGATACTACTGTTAAGAGTATTATTAGTGCTTTTGTGATGGGTGTTGTTATTTATTTTATAGGTACAATCTTTGGTGCAAAGATTTATTCAAATGCTTTACAAGCAGCATCAGGAATGCTTGTATATGCATTTATGTTATACATATTAAAAGAACCTACAGTTGTGAATACTATTAATAAGATTGTTTTTAAAAAGGCTTAAGATGTTAAAAAAACTATTAACTAAAGAAAGATTATTTAGCTTAATTTTTGTGCTAATTGCGTTGCATCCCTTTTATGAGTTGGATTATTTGTTCGCAAAGGTTTTACCATTTAGATTTACAACCTTAGTAAACTTCGTAATATATCCCTTATTAGTATTTGGCATTTTCTTATTGTGCGAGAAGAATAAAAAAAGAGTAATAATTTTTTCTAGTATTTATCTAGTATTGTTAATAGCTTATTTTATTCCCCATTGTCTAACAGGCTTTTATCTACAAGATAATATTCACTTAACTAATCTTTATTATTTCACAGTATATGATGAAGTGTTTTATATTGCGACTTTATTAATTCCATTGTGTTTTGTGTATGCATACCGTCTTTCTGAATTAAAAGAAGTAGTGCTAGAAAATATTTCGATTTGCATGTCTTTTGTTATTTCGGTTCCGATTGTCGTGTCTAATATATTTAAATTTGGACAAACAACTTATGAAACTAAGATGGCCGGTAATATATTTGATTGGTTTTCTTTGCCCTTTGATGCGACTAAACATCATCCTAGAAACTATGCGACTAAATTTTTCTTTAAAGAAGGAAATACGATTGGTATTTTAATGACAATGGTTTTACCGTTGATGTATTATTTCTTTTTGAAAGAAAAAAATAAGAAGAAAAAAACAATAATTGGTATTCTAATTGTATTTGATAGTTTAACTATGATGATCCTAGGAACTAGGGTTGCTGCTTACTGTGCGTTATTAATTCCACTTACCGTTTTGATTATTCATATCTTTACGAGGATTATTAAGACAGGAACTTTTAATAAGTGGTTTGCAGGTTTTTGCGTAGTTTTGACACTTATGAATGCTGGTATCATCCCATATTGTCCTGCTTATCAAAATCAACAGTTTGATGCAGCTGATTTTACTACTTTAAAAATGGATGATTCTATAAGGGAGGGTTTCCGCAAAGGTATTGAAGAAGGAGCTGAAGGCTTTGAGCCATTCTCTGCTGCTTGGGTTGATTATTATGTTTATATGTTTGAACAATATAAGTTCTTAATGGGTGTTACTCAATCAGTTTATTATGAATATTGGTATGACTATCATGTTGATCCTAAGTTCTGGGTTGATTTAATTTTTGATTATGAATTAGAAGATCGTGCTAATGCAAGACAAGTAGAAAAGATTTTCTATAATTACAAATGGCAATATCTAACAACTCCACAAAAGTTAACTGGCTTTACTTATAGTTTGTTCATGTGGGGAGGAATCAATATTGAACAAGACTTCTTACTACAAGCCTATTCTTTTGGCTATTTAGGTTTCCCTTTGATTATGGGGCCTTGGATTTGTTTATTGTTGTATGTAGTATATAAGTTCTTAATAAGTGTTAAATATAAGAAATGGACAATGTTTAATGTAGTAACTTTGATGTCATTGTCTTTAGGTATTGTTACCTCTTATTTATCGGGACATGGTTTAGATCAATTTACTACAAATATGTTTATGACTTTATTGTGTGCTTATTTGATTCAAAATACCAAGAAGGAGTCATATGAATAGATTAAGTATTATTGTGCCTGTTTATAATGGTGAAAAGACTATTAAAAGAGCTATTGATTCTTTACTTAAACAGACTGAAGAAGTAGATATTATCGTGGTTAATGATGGTTCTACCGATAATACCGAAAGTGTTGTTAAGTCTTATTCTGAAAGTAATATTCATTATTTCTATAAAGAAAATGGTGGCATTTCTGATGCAAGAAACTTCGGTATTAGTAAAGTTAATACTGAGTTTTTTGGTTTCTTAGATAGTGATGATTATGTAAAAGAAGATATGGCTGAAAAGATGTTATCCGCAATTGGTGATAAGGATATCTGTATGTCTAATTTTACGTGGGTATATGAAGATGGAAGTAGAAAAGAAGCCAAGGATGTGGGGTATAAAGATAAACATGAAATCATTGAGAAGATGTTTTCTACTTTATGGAATAAGATTTATAGAACTAAATGGTTTTTAGATACAGGTATTAAGTTCCCTACTGGTTTAAGATATGAAGACACTTCGGTATTAATAAGGCTTGCCTATTTTATGGATAAGGTAGCTTATGTGGATGAATCTTTTGTGGATTATTATCAAATAAAGGGTTCAATTACCCATACTTTTAACATCAATATCAATGATATGATTGAAGTTTTTAAAGGTTTAAAAGACTTCTATATAGAGAAAAATGCTTATGAAGAATATAAACCAGAACTTGAATATTTAACTATCAGATTTTTCTTAGGCAGTTCATATTTAAGAGCTTGTCGTATTTTAGATAAAAAAGTAAAGAAAGATACTTTAGATAAGGGTTGGGATTATTTAACTAGTACTTACCCTACTTTTAAAGATAATAAATATTTAAAAAATGGTGGTAAAAAGAATAAGTATTTTAGTTTGGTAACTAAGACTACTTATTATATGAATGCAAATATTTTTGGATTGTTGTATAAGATTGGTTTGATGAAATGAAAAAAGAAACAATTATAGACATTTTAATATGTGTATTAATGACATGCATATGCTTGTTTAGTTTTTTTGATTCAAAGATCATTGTTAATATATCCCAAGATATAACCTTCCATATAAATAGATTTGTTGGTTTAGCTAATGCGTTTGAAGAAGGACAAATATTACCAAAGATTTACCCCTACGCAAATAATGGTTTTGGTTATGCAACCCCCCTATTTTATTGTGATTTGTTTCTATATCCATTCGCTATCTTATATCACTTTGGTTTAAGTGCCGTGTGGTGTTATAAACTATGTGTACTTTTTTATACAACTCTTGGTAATATTTTTATCTATTTAATATTTAAGAAAGAAACTAATAATAGAAAGTTGTCTATATTAGTTTCTTTCTTGTATTTAACGTGTAGCTATCACTTATTAAATATATTCATAAGAGGAGCGCTAGGTGAGATTTTGGCCATGACTTTTGTGCCTCTTGTCTTATATGCAATATATAAAATTTTGGTTAAACATGAAGATTGTTTTATATTCTTAGGAATATCATTTTCGTTGTTGGTGCAAAGCCATTTGATAAGTTCGTTATTATATGGAATCTTCTTCTTTTGTATGATTGTTGTTTTCTTGATTATGAATAGAAGAGATTTTTCTTTAATTAAAAAAACTATTATTACAATTATTAAAGGAACAATTATAGCTTTATTATTATGTGCTTGGTACTTATTACCAATGTTTGAACAGATGCATAGCCAAACATTCTGGCTAAATGTTAATAGTCAATACAATAATATTAATACAACTATTCAACCTGTAAGTGATCTTATTAGAAGTTCGTCTTATAAGTTTATTCCAGGCATTGGTATTGTGCTTGTGCTATTTAATATCTTGTATTTAATGGTTAAGAAAAACAAATATATAACTATAATTATTATTTATATATTGTTCATGTATTTGATTATTTTTGGTTTAATACCAGGAACAATTTTAAATGTAGTTCAATTCTACTTTAGATTTTATATAGTTATTTTCCCTTTATCTATAATCGTTATGTTGTATGTTTTGAGTGGATTAAAACACAAAAACATATTGATTGTCTTTTCTATATTAATGTTGTTTACCAATGTTGTGGTTACAAACATTAAAATGATGAATGATGGAGAATATTATCTAGGTAACAATGCAACAATTAATGAAATAAATTCAATTACTAGTTATAAATATAATTTGGACTACAACCATGATGAACTAGGTGGTGCTGAGTATTTACCTTATACCGGTTATATGGATTATAACAATGATTCTTTGGCGATAAAGTGTGTTGATAAAAATGATCAGGTTGTTGATTATGTTTACGAGTATGATAGACATTTTTCACAAATTGTGTTTACTTGCAACAACGAAAGAGACTTAGAATTGTTGTTGCCTCTTTCTTACTATAAAGGCTATAAGGGATATGAGCTAATTGATGACAAATATATTCCTATAGATATTACATATAGCCCCGTATACAAGACTATATTAATTTTTGGCAAAGAACGAGAACATACTTATAAAGTTCTTTATGAGGGGACTGTTGTCCAAAACACAACACTTATTGTGTCTGGTGTATCTTTGTTAGGACTTATTATTTATGGCGTTTATAAAAGAAAGAATAAACTAGGTTATAATAGAAAAACAGGTGGGAATAATTATGAATGATAAGAAAATAGCTGTATTAATACCTTGTTATAATGAGGAACTAACTGTAGAAAAGACAGTTAGTGATTTTAAACGTGTATTGCCTAATGCAGATATCTATGTATACAACAATAATTCAAAGGACAGAACTAAGGAACTAGCCCTTAAATCTGGTGCTATTGTGAAAGATGAATATAGACAGGGCAAGGGCGCGGTTGTTCGTTCAATGTTTAGAAATATTGAAGCTGATGTTTATATTATGGTGGATGGTGATGATACTTATCCTGCTGAAGAAGTAGATGGTTTAATTACTCCGATATTAGAGGGTAAGGCTGATATGGTAATTGGTGATCGTTTATCTTCAACTTACTATACAGAGAATAAAAGACCTTTCCATAACTTTGGTAATAGTCTAGTTAAGGGTTTAATCAATTTTTTATTTAAGTCAGATTTAAATGATATTATGACAGGCTATAGATCATTTTCTAAGAAGTTTGTTAAGTGTATGCCGGTAATGTCTGATGGTTTTCAAATTGAAACAGAAATGACTATTTTTGCCTTAACTAATAATATGCAAGTAGTAAATGTACCTATTACATACAGAGATAGACCAGAAGGTTCTGAATCGAAATTAAATACTTTCTCTGATGGTTTTAAGGTATTGTTAACATTATTTAATTTATTTAAGGATAATAGACCATTCTTGTTCTTTGGTTCTATATCAATCGTTATTTTTATAATTGGCTTGTTAATTGGTATTCCTGTTATTGATGAATTTATTAAGACTGCTTATATCACTAAAGTGCCTAGTGCAATTTTAGCTGCTGCACTTATGTTGAATGCGTTCTTAATGTTTAGTGTTGGTATTATCTTGGATGCGATTAAGAATGAGAAGAGATATCTGTTTGAATGTCATATGAATGATGTGATGTCTAAATATAAGGAAGATTAATGTTTTATATTTTATCTTTATTTTGGTTACTTTCAATTAGCGGACTATTAACGCTTGTCTTTAATAGAAAATTTGAAATGGTTTTAACCCTTTCGATGATTCTTGGGACTTTGTTACTATATCCATTTGGTTATATAAATCATATTAGCTATGGCTATTATTTGTCATGGCTTTTTGTGTTGTTGTTTTATGTTTTGTTGGTTTATTATTTTGTAAAAAAGAAAAAAGATAAATTAATCGAATTTAAGAATAATTATTTTACTTACGGCTTATTGTATTTTGTGATATTTAGTATTTATTGTTTCTTTTTATATAAATATACAGGCTTTGGTAATTGCGATGAGTTTACACACTGGGGCCCTATGCTAAAAGAAACATTAAGACTTGATGGTTTCTATACCCAAGATGCATCTAGACTTATTATGCATAAGGATTATCCGCCTTTCTTCACTTTATTGGAAGTATTATTCCAAGGCTTTAATGGCTTTAAGTTTCATGAACCTTTTGCCTATATAGCTTTAGAAACTTTTATGTTTTCAATGTTGCTTCCAGTGTTTGACAATCTAAAGAAAAAGGATTGGTTAAAATCAATATTAATCTTTGTATCAATTGTCTTAGTTGGTTTAACCTTAGATAAAACGGAAACAGCTAGTGATTATGCATTTGTTTATAATTCAATATATGTAGACTGGTGTTTGGCTTTATTCTGTACATATGGTATCTATTTAACTTATAAGGAAGAAGGTTGGGGCTTATTTAGATTTGTTTATTTAACTTTAATATGTGTAACTTTCATCCTAATGAAACAAATGGGATTAGTGTTCTATTTGATTATCTTAATCTATGCATTCTTTAAAGTAACTTTTATTGACAAGCAATTGGATTTAAAGATGATGCTGAAGGGAATATTCTTCTTAGTTGTTATTCCTATTTTATTCTATATTTCATGGAGTTATATTGTTAAGTTATATCAAATTGATGCTCAATTTAAGATAGGCGAATTAAGCATTAAAGATTGCATCAACATCATTAAAGGCAATGCACCAGAGGGTTTAGAGTGGAAGTATACAGCTTTTAGAAATTATTGTAGTAATTTGTTACATAGACCACTTGTGCTACATCCATTTAAAATGAGTTATTTTGTATATACTGGTATAATGATGATTATTATTTCTATCTCCTTTAGATTTAAGAAAGATGGCTTTTTCTTATCAGGCACATATTTTATTGGAGCGATTGGTTATTCAATTGCTATGTTAATTCTATATACATTGGCTTTTACAATCGATGAAGCACCATATCTTGCATCGTTTGATCGCTATATGGCTTCTTATTTGTATTTTGGAACTACTTTAACACTAATGTTAGTAATAGATAAATTTAATAATTATATCTATCAAAATATGATCATTTTAGGTCTTTTATGTTTATTTGTAGAACCGAAGACTTTGTACTATCTTAAAATCCCAACTGGTGTTGTTGATGAAGATAAAATGACTATTGCGCTCATTGAACAATTTAATAACAATGTTCACTTTGAAAGAGAGAACCTTAATGGTTTTAAATTAAAGTTCGATCATCTAGGATACTTGAATAATAATGAAGAATCTTTTAATAAACTGGTTTCTGCACTGAATGAGGATGATGGGTTGTTCGTTATTGGTTATGACGGTATTATTGATGATTTTTGGCAAAGACTAGGGATAAAAGATTATGTTTTCAATGAACAATATTACGAAATAAATAAGGAAAGCGGTACTTTGGAAGTTACTTGGAGTGCTTATTCCTTTATCCACTATGTTATTCTCTACTATATGATGGGTGTATAATACACAAAAGGAAAAGAGGTTACTATGATTAAGTTTAATGTTCCACCTTATATTGAAGGTACTGACAAATATGTTTTAGAAGTAATGCGATCAGGTGAGATTGCAGGCGATAATAAATTTACAAAGTTAGATGAAGAAATCTTGGCTAAGAAGTTTGGTTCACTCAAGGTTCATTTAACAACTTCTGGTACAAGTGCTTTAGAAATGGCTTGTATGTTAGTAGATATTGGTCCAGGAGATGAGGTTATTGTTCCATCTTACACTTTCTCAAGTACAGCTAATGCGATTGTAATTTTTGGTGGCACACCAGTGTTTGTAGATATCGACCCTAAAACTATGAATATTAATGCTGATTTAATTGAAGATGCCATTACTGATAAGACAAAGGCTATTATGGTTGTTCATTATGCGGGGGTTGGTTGTGATATGGAAAAGATTTGTGATATCGCCAAAAGACATAACTTATACTTGTTAGAAGACGCTGCTCAAGTAGTTAATGCAACTTATCATGGTAAATATTTAGGCACTTTTGGTGATGTTGGCTGTTACTCTTTCCATGAGACTAAGAATTATTCAATGGGAGAAGGTGGCGCTGTTTCTATAAATAATCCTGCATTATTAGATAGATGCGATATTATTAGAGAAAAGGGTACAAATAGAACTCAATTCTTTAATGGCCAAGTAGATAAGTATACATGGGTTGATAAGGGTTCTAGTTATTTGCCTAGTGATATTTTGGCTGCTTATTTATATCCACAATTGTTGATTATGGATGAAATGAGACAAGATAGAATTGATAGCTTTAATTACTATTATGAATTGTTAACTCCGCTTAAGGAAGCTGGTAAGATTGATTTACCATATGTTCCTGAAGGTGTTGTACATAATGGCCATATGTTCTATATCAAGACCAAAAATTTAGAAGAAAGAAGCGCTTTACAAACTTTCTTAAGAGAAAAGGGTGTAGGTAGTGCTTTCCATTATGTTCCATTACATAGTGCACCAGAAGGCTTAAGAGCTGGTAGATTATCTGGTGAAGATAAATATACAACTAAGGAATTTGAAAGATTATTAAGACTTCCTATGTATTACAAACTAGGCAAAGAAAACATTGAGTATGTTTGTGATATGATTAAGGAATTTTATAAAGACTAATTATGTTAGCGATATGGGTTTTATACTGTATCGCTATTTTGTTTTAAGAAGGGGATCAAAAATGAGTTTAATAAGGAAAGTAACTGAGAAAATTTCGAACAATGATGAAAACAATTTTTATGTAGAAAGTATGAATAAACATCATATCAACAGGAATTTAATTAATCATCCAAAATTATTAATTGTTGGAACCCTTACTACACCACAAGGTAGAGGTTATCACTATACTTCGAATAGAAATAAAATGTATAAATACCTAGATTGTGGCTTAGGAATTAATCGTTTAGAAACTTTAAAAAATAGATTACAAGACTACCAAATTGCAAACGAAACAAATGATACTAGTTCATATAGAAAAGGTATGCATAGAGATGGTGAGGCTTTAAAGTTAATAAAAGAAATAGAAACTAATCTAGAAAAGAAAGGTATATTATTACTAGATGTGGTTGATAAAGCGTTAAGAGAAAATGCGGATTCATCTAGTGATGAGAACATAATAAAATGTACCTTGGATTATGAATCTTTTGAAAAAATCAATGGTGCAGAATATGTGATTGTTAATAGCAAGAATGCGTATGAGTGTTTCTATAAAATAATGAATAAAGTTGGGGAAAATAACTTCCGTAACATCATTTGTTTGCCTCAAAGCCCTAGAAGTTTTTTACGAACAAATAGAGGTGAATTTGAAGAAGGAAGATACGAAGAAATTTGGGGTAGTGTAATCAAGTATTGTTTGAATGGTGAAAAACTTCCTAATGGGTTTGAGAATCTTTGTTTTGTTAAAAAAGATGGCATAGTAAAAAGAGAAGGATGGCCCCCTTTGGCGCAATAAATAATTAAATATGTTGCTTAAAACAACATTTACAATTAATTATAATAAATCACTTGCATAAATATGTTATCTAAAATATCATAAATATGAGGTGAATGGCATGAAAAAGATATCTAAAGAATTATTGGCTAAAATTGTTAGAGAAAAAAGAAGTGAATTAAATATTACACAGAATAGATTAAGTGAATTAAGTGAAATCAATAGAGCTATGTTGTCTCGTATTGAGAATGGTGATTATTTGCCTACTATTGATCAATTAGAGAAGTTGGGAGAAATTTTAAACTTTGATTTTGATGACTTGTTTGTAAAAGAAGAAGTTAAAAGAGAAAGATTAATTAAAGAACCTTGTAAGATAGCTGTAGCTGGTACTGGTTATGTTGGTTTATCATTGGCTGTATTGTTAGCTCAACATAATGAAGTGAAGGCTGTTGATATTATTCCTGAGAAAGTAGATATGATCAATAATAAGAAGTCTCCAATTCAAGATGATTATATTGAAGAATATTTAGCTACTAAGGAATTAAATTTGAAGGCAACATTAGATGCTAAGGAAGCATATAGTGATGCTGAATTTGTAATTGTTGCGGCTCCTACAAATTATGATCCTAAACAAAATTATTTTGATACAAGTGCAGTAGAGAAGGTAATTGATTTAGTAATGGAATATAATCCAGATGCTTATATTATTATTAAATCAACGGTTCCGGTAGGTTACGCAGAGCGTATCAGAAAAGAAAAGAACGACAATCATATTATGTTCTCTCCTGAGTTCTTAAGAGAATCAAAGGCTTTATATGATAACTTATATCCAAGTAGAATCATAGTAGGTTGCGATGATAAGACTAAGGATGCAGCTGTTAAGTTCTCTAATTTATTAAAGGATGCAGCTTTAAAAGAAAATATTGATACTTTATTCATGGGCTTTACTGAAGCTGAAGCAGTTAAATTATTCTCTAATACTTATCTAGCATTGAGGGTATCTTATTTTAACGAATTAGATACTTATGCAGAGACTAAGGGTTTAAATACTAAGGAAATCATTGATGGTGTGTGTTTAGATCCAAGAATTGGTTCTCATTATAATAACCCTTCATTTGGTTATGGTGGCTATTGTTTACCAAAAGATACTAAGCAATTATTAGCTAACTTCAAGGATGTACCTGAAAACCTAATTGAGGCAATTGTTGAATCAAATAGAACAAGAAAAGATTTTATAGCTGATAGAGTACTTGATAAGGCTGGAGCTTATGGTAATAGTGAAGAATATAACGTTAATAAGGAACACAAAGTAGTAGTTGGTGTTTATCGTTTAACTATGAAGTCTAATTCAGATAACTTTAGACAATCTTCAATTCAAGGCGTTATGAAAAGAATTAAAGCTAAGGGTGCTGAAGTTATTATTTATGAGCCAACTTTAGAAGATGGTGAAACATTCTTTGGATCTAAGGTAGTGAATAATTTGAAGAAGTTCAAAAAACAATCTAATGCAATCATCGCAAACAGATATGATTCTTGTTTAGATGATGTTGTAGATAAGGTATATACAAGAGATTTATATAAGAGAGACTAATAGCTTTTATTGGTCTCTTATTTTATAATTGATGAGATGAATAATTTATTTAAAAAGAAAAATTTCTATATTTTAGTTTCGATATTTATATTATGTTTATTTACTTATATAACACACAAAACACCGCTAGGAGGAGATGATTGGGGATATGCCCTTAATGGTAGATTAGGAATGCCTGTTAAGGTAGCACTATCTTTCTATAAAGAGTGGTCTGGTCGTTTCTTTAGTGAACTATGGGGTATGTTGGTTCCGTGTAATAAATGGGCTTGGGATATTATCAATCCATTGTTGTTTATGGGGATCTTCATTTGTGTTTATAAGTTAGCTTATATTAAAAATAAACCTATTATGTGTAGCCTTTTGATTGTGGCTATGATGCTAAGTGTTGATGATAATTTAAGAATGGAAACATATACTTGGATTATGGGCACCACATATGTTATTCCTTTGTTTTTGTCATTGGTATATTTTGTAATAGTAGATCATCTTTTAAAGACTGATTTATATGATAAAAAGTTAGTTTTCTTTGCGATCATAAATAGTTTATTCTTATTTGTCATTGGTTTAATGATGGAAAATATAGCCGCTAGTATGATTGTTGCGATTGTTTTCCTTTTGGTTTATGCATATTTAAATAAACGACAAGCACTTAAATTTTTAATTCCTAACTTTATATTTAGTACCGTTAGTTTTATTATCATGAGAATGTCTCCTGGTAGTGCAAGTAGACTATTAAGAGAACATGAGGGTTGGGTTAAAATGTCATTCTTTGAGAAGTTGGTAAATGGTTATCCTAATTTCTTGAATATGACTTTTATCAAGAATAATTATGCAATTTCATTGTTCTCAATTTGTTTGTTAATGATAATATTCTTTTCTAAGAAAAAGAACTTTAAGAAAAAGATTGTTCCTTCAATAATATTGATGATGGGCGTTGTGTCAGTGTTCTCATTTGTTTTTGGTGACAATATGTTTAATAATCCAAATTCAATATATTCAATTATTTTTTGGCCAGTATATGTAATTAACGCTTTCTATGTTTTATTTACATATTTAGATGATGGCTACCGTAAGAATAAAGCTATATTCATGTTAATGTTTGCAGGATGTAACGCTTTTGTAATGTTGTATTCACCAATATATGGTTCAAGATGTGCAATTTATACTGTTTATTATTTAATTGTTGTATCTAGCTTAGTTTTAGATTTTATAAACATCAATAAGCGTTATGTTAAGACTATATTCCTAATCGTTATGGTCTTAATAATTGGAGATAGAACAAGAGAGTATTTTTATAAATATCGTTTGGTTGGCATTAAACAAAGTGAAAGACTTGGCATAATTAATGACTATAAAGAAAATTACTGGGTAGAGGAAGCTTGGATTCCTAGATTCCCTCCTTATACAGTTCATGGTGCCGATATTGAAGAAGGTGATACTTACCATTTCGAAACTTTTAGAAACTACTACGAGTTACCACAAGATCCAGATAAAATTATCTTTTATTGTGAGGACTGTGAGGAATGAGTATTAAGTTAATAAGTAAACATCGTAGTGAATTAATGGCTATCGCTATGTTATGGATAGCTTTTTTCCATTCTCAATTCCCTATTACAAATAAATTCATTAGATTTGCATTGGTTAATTGTGGCTATGGTGGTGCTTGTGTATTCTCGTTTTTATCTGCATATGGTTTGTATTTTTCTTACAAGAAGGACAACGATTATGGTTCTTTTATAAAAAAGAGATTATATAGAATTGTTCCATTTTGCCTTGTTATGATTGTTATTGATTTGTTAATTAGACAAAAAGGCATATTAGATGGACTATTTAGCGCTTTTGGCTTATATGCTGTTATTGGGCTTGATTTAACCAATTGGTATACATCATATATTTTGTTACTATATTTTTTAACACCGCTATATTTAAAGGTGTTTAAGAATAGGGAATTAAAACTAACTATTGTAACAATTACAATCACCATTCTTATTTCTAGTAACCTTAATAATTTGATTTACCAATACGTGCTAAGCAATCTTACGTTATATTTATTAGGATTTTTCTTTGCATATTTGGAGAATAAGGAAACAAAAATCCCATCTATTGTAGTATTAATATCTTTCGTAATTGGATGGGGTATCTTGTTTGGGTCTTATCATTTTTATCGTAATGATATTCGCCATATTTATCCTTTTATCATTCTTGTTCCAAGTATGTGTATGTTGGCATCTTGGGTTTTTGATAAGCTAAAATTTATACAAAAACCATTTAAATATCTTGGCAAATATACTTATCAATTCTATCTTTTACATGAACTAGTCTTGTTAGTTTTATATAATAATTATGCAATCTTATATAGACCAGGAATTCATTTTGATTTCCTAATAAATGCTTTTGCGTTAGCAATCGCAATAGCATTGTCTATTGTGTTTAAAGAACTTGTAGATAATTTAATGAAAAGGAGTGAACTAAAATGAAAGGTATTGTTTTAGCTGGTGGTAGTGGTACAAGGCTTTATCCTCTTACAAGAGTTACAAGTAAACAATTGCTTCCAATTTATGATAAACCAATGATTTACTATCCATTAAGTACTTTGATGCTTGCGGGGATAAAAGACATCTTAATTATTTCTACCCCAAAAGATACTCCACGTTTCAAGGAATTGCTAAGTGATGGCAGTGATTTTGGTGTTAATTTAACATATGCTGTTCAAGAAAGTCCTGATGGTTTAGCTCAAGCGTTTTTAATTGGTGAAGAATTTATTGGTGATGATAGCTGTGCAATGGTTCTTGGTGATAATATCTTCTATGGTAATGGTTTCTCTAACTTATTGGTTGGTGCGAGAGAAAAGGCCAACAACGGGTTAGCTACAGTATTTGGTTATTTTGTGAATGATCCTAAAAGATTTGGTGTTGTTGAGTTTGATGAAAATGGCAAAGCTTTATCCATTGAAGAGAAACCAACAAATCCTAAGTCTAATTATGCAGTAACTGGTTTATATTTTTATCCTAAGGGCGTTAGCAAGATGGCAAAGGAAGTAAAACCTTCTTCTAGAGGAGAATTAGAAATTACCACACTGAATCAAATGTATTTGGACAAAGACGAATTAAATGTTGAAATCTTTGGCAGAGGATATACATGGTTAGATACAGGTACTATGGATTCTTTAGCTGAAGCATGTAACTTTGTAAGAACTGTGCAAAATTTACAAGGTGTAGGTATAAGTGTTCTTGAGGAAATTGCTTATAAGAATAAGTGGATTAGCAAGGAACAACTTCTTAATTCGATAGAAAAATATGGTAAATCAGAATACGCTACTCATCTTAAGAGAGTTATAGAAGATAAAATTTATTCAGATAGAAGAGTATGAGTTTTATTAAAAAACATAAACAATTAGTATTATTATGTGTTTTAATCACGGTCGCTGTTTTTGCGATGTTTTTACCAAACTTAATTCAAGGTAAATATTTTGTCGGTGGTGGTGATGTTAAAACACAATGGTATCCCTTTTATGTTTTAAATAGAAGAACTACTATTAATGCATTAAAGGATCATACGCTTCCCTTTTATTCGTTTATCTTATTTTTAGGTAATAATATTTGGGCATCAAAATCAAGCTATGGGTTATTCGATATCTATAACTTAGCGACATATGTTTTTAAACAAGATTACTTTTTTATATATGATTTACAATGTCTTATTAAAATTCTAGTTAGTGGAATAAGCTGTTATTTATTAATAAACTACTTATATAAGGATAAAAAAACTTCGCTTATAGCGGGTTTGTGTTACAGTCTATCGAGTTTTGCGATTTACTTTACTTCACAACCTGGTTTCCTATCTTTTTATTCCTTAGCTCCTTTATATTTTCTAGGAATGGAATATTATTTGAAGGAGAAGAAGAAATATTTATTCATTGTAATTACATTCTTATTGTTGTTAATGAATTATTATTTATTCTATGCGATTTCATTGTTTTCACCTATCTATTTTATCTATCGTTATTACAATTTAAATAAAAAAATTAAAGGTTTATTTAAATCGGCTATATTATTGATTTTTTACTATTTGATAGGTGTTTTATTATCTGCCATAGTAATAGTTCCAGCTTTCTTTTATGTTACTCAAAACGAAAGAATTGGTGGTCTTTATTTATTATTTAATTACGAAGAATTGAGTGTTTATTTTCATTTATTCATTTCAGCATTTGTTCCTAGCCATGATTATATTTATGGCAACAATGTATTTGAATTAGGTGAACATACTTTAAAAGAAATATGTCTATATGCTGGTGCAATTGTTTGTCTGTTAGTTCCTCAGTTTTTGAGTGATGAAGATAAAAGATATAAATATAGCACATTAATTTTATATTTAATGTTTATTTTCATTGCGATAACACCATTTACAGGTTCTATTATCAACGGCTTTAGTGAACCTTGTTTTAGATGGTTATTCATCTTTATTATTATTAATATTGTTACTGCAAGTAGGTATATAAATAATTTTAATCGTAAGAACTTGTTTGTAACAATGATTTTAGAGTTCTTACTAATTTTTGTATTGTTTGCCGCTAGCCTTGTTTATAAAAATTACTTATTGAAAGATTATTTAGTTCAATTAGGTATTCTTATTGTTGTTTCGATT
This sequence comes from Solobacterium sp., assembly GCA_022776215.1. Lineage (GTDB taxonomy): Bacteria > Bacillota_I > Bacilli_A > Erysipelotrichales > Erysipelotrichaceae > Colivicinus. The sequence goes on from JALFIR010000064.1 coordinate 16,961, forward strand.
TTCCTTTTGATAAATGCATTTTTATTGCTTAAAGGCCAAAAATATTTTGTAGTAAGTACATTTATTGAATTATTGTTATTTACATCTTTTTATGGCTACAAGTCTTCTTCTATCGCTGTAAGCAAGAATGATATTAATAATGTAACTAGTGTCATTGTAGAGAATGATGATTACCATAATTTAAGCAATTATTTAAATAGTTTAGATGATAAAGAAGAATATTATAGGGTTTATGTTTCTTATGAAGATCTATATTGGTCATTTTCACAAAATATGGGTATTTTATATAACATTAATGGCCTAATGACATATGATTCAACATATGCCCAAAGTTTTAATAAGATGCGTAGAATGAACTATGATGAAATAGTTGAAGGAATTGATTGGCGTTTTAATATTAAAGATGTTAATATTATAAATTTCTTATCAACTAAATATTCAATCACACTAGATAAAAACGAAATCCCATTTAACAATTATGAAATAGTTGACGATTCATATGTAATTATTGCTAAAAATATGGATTATAAACCTTTTGGCAGGACATACACTAAAACAATGAAATATAAAGACTTTAACAACGATACTTCATTATTAAATGAATATGTAATATGTGATACTGATGTTAAAGTTGGCAATACTGTTTATGACATGGTGAATGTTGCTTATAATGATAACTCGATAAGTGGTGATATTAAAACAAATGAAGATTCATTTGTGGTATTAAGCCTTCCTTATGACGAAGGATGGAATATTAAAGTTAATGGTAAAGAGATTAGTTACTATGAATGTAATGGCGGTATGATTGGATTTAATATTGAAAATGGAGACAACCATATTGAAATGGAATTTATCCCTAAAGGATTTTATTCTGGCTTGATTATGTCTTGTGTAGGGGTTATATCACTTGTAGTTCTAATATTAATTGACAAGAAAGTAAAGTATAATTGTGAAGATGAACAAGTTGTTTAAAAATACGTACATAACAGTTGTGCTTGCAGTGTTTACTTTGATCGTTACTTATTTATGTTATTTAAGTTATGTTCAAACATGTTTTGTGACAATTCAATATACAACCGATATTTCCTTCTTTTTAAAAGACCACTTATTTTTTAATATTATTATTACTATACTTTTTGTGTTATTGATCTTTTTATTAAGCAAATCAAAAAGTATTAAGAGCGTTATCGATAGAATCAATACCGATGATAAATTATATAAGACTATCAAATGTGTTTTATTAGTGTCTATTGGAATGATTGGTTTTGTGTGGGTATATGGAACACAAATATTACCTGAAGGTGATCAATATTTGGTAACCGCTGCAGTAGAAGGGTTTAGAAAAGGTGATTACCATTTATTTGAAAGTGGCGAATATATTGAGATGTTTCCAAATCAAATTGGTTTATTTATTGTTTATTATCTTTTATCTTTTGTTTCTGGCGATAATTTTTATTTATATGCTCAAGTATTTAATGTTATTTCGGTGGTGCTTATTTATAAGGCAATGTCAGATATCACAAAGATAAATGGCTCCAGCAATTTTACTTCTCTAATAGTGCTATTATCATCATTGCTGTTTCCAGTTTTATTAATCTATACCTGGTTAATCTATGGAAACATTCCGGGTATGGCGTTCGCTTTATTGGCTATCAAATATGAGCTTTTGTATTTTAAAAGTTATAAGGTTAAGGATTGTTTATTATCGGTTATATTTTTAACATTATCGTTAATGCTAAAATCTTTTTCTTTAATATATTTGGTTGCTATGATGATATATGCATTATTTAAAACTGCTGACAACAAGAATATTAAGGGGTTGTTCTTTATTGGTTTGATAATTATCGGTTTTATCTTACAAAGCTTGGTTCCAAAAATGTTTATTGAATCGAGAATTGGCTATAAATTAGACCAAGGATCATCATATTACGCTCATATTGCGATGGGCATGCAAGATGGTGAAAGAGCACCAGGCTGGCATAATAAATATAATGTAAATTCATATCATGAGGCTGGCAATATTTCTGAAGTTCAAAAAGAAGCATCGATAAAGAGTATTAAAGATAGGTTAAATGAGTTTAAAAACGATCCTGCTGATTGTTTAAGATTTTATAGCATGAAGACAGCTTCTCAATGGAATAATCCTACTTTTGAAATGTTTTATGGCATGGATGAGGATTTTGGATATGGTTTCCAATATCGTTTTACTAAATACGATAGCTTAACGCGTTTCTTTGAAAAATGTCTAAATTTACATGTTCAATATCGTCTTCAAAGAATACTAAACTTTGAACAATCTTTAATGTTGTTTGGAACAATGTTGTATATCTTATTTACAATTTTAAATAAAAATAAGACCATGGAAGAACTATTGTTACCACTAGTATTGGTTGGCGGCTTCTTATTCCTATTAATGTGGGAAGCTAAGAGTCAGTATGTTTTATATTTTTATGTTGTTGTTATGTTATATGGAATTTTGGGTTATAGAGAATTGTTTAATTATTTTAAAAATCCATATAAAATAAACAAAAAAATAATATATGGAATCTCAACATATATGGTAATTACTTTATTGGTTTTTGCGATAAGTTTTAAACCATATTTAACTGCTGATAACCAAAGTTATAACGAGTACATTGCGTGTGGTAATACATATGATTGGTTTAATTAAGAATCATTTTAAGGAACATAAATATATTTACTTAAGCGTAACAAGTATCTTGTTAATATTTGTTATGTTCTTTAAATTTGTTTTTAAAAAACCATTTTTATTAGGTAATGATCAATGGCTTCAATATAATATTTTCTATAAAGAATGGATTAACTTAATATTGGATTTCATTAAGGGCAAAGGTCTTCCTATGTATTCTTGGAACATGTACCTCGGCACTGACTTTTATAGTGCTATGGGATATTACTGTACAGGAGATATCTTCTTACCTTTGTTACTATTGTTTAGAAATAACATTGAACTTGGTTTAATAATCGAAACAATGCTATGCGTTTATATTGCAGCTATACTGATGGACATCTTTTTAAAGAAATATAATGTTTCTGATTATAAAATAAGAACTTTTATTTCGTTGATATATGCTTTTGGCGGACAGGCATCACAGTTTGTAGGGCATTATATGTTCTTTAGATTCTATGCTTTTATGCCATTGTTATTTATTGGCTTTTTAAAATACTTAGAGAACAAGAATAAAAGCACCTTTATTCTCGCTACAACTATTTTGTTTCTACAAAGCTATTATTTAATGTTTCCAACATTAATATTTTTGTTTATGTTTGCGGTAATGATGGAAATTAAAAATAACAAATCATTCAAAGAAACATTCAATGACTTCATAAGTTTATTAGTGTGTTTAATAATCGGTTTCTTTATCAGTTCTGTGATCACACTTCCATCTATGGTTTACCTCTTAAATAATCCAAGAATCGGTTCTAACGAGACATATAGTATCTTTTGGTATCCAAGGGTATATGTTGGCTTATATTCTTCGCTTACTACTTTTATTCCTTGGCAGATTAATCCGATATTCAAGACTCCTAACCAAGGACACGATAATTTATATTCGTTATTTATCACAATTATTCCTTTAATTTCTTGTGTTTCTTATGCAAGCAAAAAAGAAAATAGATGCGAAGGCATATTACTTTTGATATTAATAGTGACTATGTGCTTAAAACCATTATCTAGCATTATGCATGGTTTTTCAGAACCTTCATTAAGATGGATTTTTTTGATTGAATTCTATATGTTAATTCTTGCAGCCAAAGGCATGAATATAAGAACAAATAAATGGATATTCATCGTTTATTTCTTAAGCACATTATTGGTAATTGGTTCGTTTTGTATTTCAACAGTTACAAATTACGATGTCGCAAAAGGACATCTAATTATAATGGCAGCGGGTCTTGTGTTAGATGTAATTACTTACTTGATGTATACAAAAGGAATTAAATATGTTTTGACTTTATCTATAGTAGAAGTTGTTTTATTCTTATGCTTTGATTTTTATACAAAGACAGTCATTGAAAATTGTTATGTGACAAATGATGCAATCAAAAGAGAAGATGTTGATTATTTTAAGTCTTTAGACGAAGATGAGTATCGATATTATATTAATTTTATGAATAATCAACCACCAATAACGTTAAATAAAAACAAGTCTCTAGACTACGGTTTCATGTCTACATCTGCTTACAATTCTATGTATGACTATAATACCAATCAATTTTCTAAGTTAAGTAAGTCAAGATTAATTCCGGATTCTGATTATATGGGCTGGGTGTTAGAATGCGACGATCCATACGCAAATACAATGCTTGGTGTAAAGTATTATATTGTATATAAGGAAGATGAATTACCTAAGGAATTAGAATTTGAATATGCCTATAATTTGGATTATTTAATGGTATATAAGAACTTAGATTATAAGGGCTTTGGTTATACTTCTAAGCAATTAAAATACACAAAAGACTTCAATGATACAAAAGATTTCTTTGACTTTATCTTGGTGGATGATGAAACTTATGATATTTCTAAATATACAGAAATAAGCGAAATTAAATTAAATATAGATGAAAAACATAAGAATTATTTTAAAGCTAATATTGATTTAGATAATGACAATATCTTATTGATACCTATTCCAAACAATAAGGGTTGGAGTATTAAGGTTAATGGAGAAAAGGCTACACCAATATCTGTTAACGGTGGTTTTATAGGATTAGAGCTTAGTACTGGTCATAACGAAATCGAAATGAACTTTATGTCACCATATTTTAAGGTTGGCTTAATTTTAAGCTTTATTGGACTTGTATCTTTTATCGTTGTTGTTAAAAGGGAAAAATAGAAAGGCTTTATTGATATAATATTTAAAGATGAAAAGATTGTCTGTTGTAGTTCCTGTATACAATGTTGAAAAATATCTAGACAAGTGTCTAGATTCTTTAGTTAACCAAGAAATAGATGATTACGAAGTTATTGTAGTAAATGATGGAACTAAAGATAATAGTCAATTAATAATTGATAAATATGTTAAGGATTATCCTTTAATTGTTAAATCATATATCAAAGAAAATGGTGGTCTAAGTGATGCGAGAAACTATGGCATTAAATACGCAAGTGGCGAATATATAACATTCTTAGATAGTGATGATTATATTGAATATGATACTTATAAGAATATGTTGGATATAGCTTATAAGGGTAATCATGATTTAGTGGTAGCTGATCTTGAATATGTTTGGGAAGATAATTCGAAAGAACCTTTTATTAAAGAAGGCTTGAATAGAGCGAGTGATAATAATATTAAAAGTTTATTCTTATCTCCATTATTCTCTTGGAATAAGATGTATCGAAAATCATTGTTTGATAAGCTTGAATGCAAGTATCCAGTAGGTTTATGGTATGAGGATATTCCAGTAACTCTTAAGTTCTTTTCTAGCATTAATAGTGTTGGTTATTATGATAGAAAATCTTATCACTATCTACAAAGAAGTACTTCGATATTAGGCTCTTCATATAATGATAAGATGTATGACATCTTCACAATATTTGAGAGCGTAATCAAAGATTTTAAAGAAAGAAATAAGTATGAAGAGTTCTATGATGAACTTGAATATTTGTTTATAGAACATTTCTTGGTCTATGGTGCTTTTAGGTTCTTGAGAACAGAACATTATAAGGAACTGATGGAAAAAGCATTTTGTTTTGTGAAAGAATATTTCCCAGACTATATGCATAATAAATATATAAAGACTTTAGGTAAGAAGAATGTAATTTTCTTAAGAACTAATAATAAAGTCACAATGTCTTTTTGGCACAGGTATCTAACAAAATGAGTAAAGTAAGTATTATTGTCCCTATCTACAATGTAGAAAAATATGTAAGTAAGTGTCTTGATTCTCTTATAAGGCAAACTTTTTCTGATATCGAAATTCTAGCTGTTTCTGATGGTTCACCAGATAACAGTAAAGAAATTGTTTTGAAGTATGCGGAAAAAGATAAGAGAGTTAAGTTTATAGAAAAAGAAAATGGTGGTTATGGTAGTGTTCTAGAAACAGCTATAGCTCGTATTGAATCAGAATATTTCATGGTGTGTGATCCTGATGATTGGCTAAGCGATAATGCGGTAGAAGTTTTGGTTAATACTTTAACGCATAATGATGTTGATATGGTTGTTGGCTGTAAGTATCTTGTTTATAACGACAACGAAGAAAAGATTTATACAGATTCAGTAATTCATTCAGTAAATATCAATACTGAATTTGATAAAGTATATGATGATTTAACTAGTTTCTATTATCTAGATCCAAGTCCTCATGCCAAACTATATAAGACAAGTATTTGTAAGGGTATTAAGTTACCTCATAAGGTAAGTTTTACTGATTTACTTTTATATACTTATGCGTTAGAGAATGCTGAAAAGGCAATCTATATTAAAGATGCCTTATCATACTATTTAATCGATAGACCAGGTAATAGTATGTCTACTTTTAAGGACAAAACTTTCTATGATCATTATGTAATTATGAGTGAGTTATTTAATTATGCTCATGATGGCAATAATAAGATGTTATATGCAAGAACATATATTCAATTTAGATATGCCTTGAGTCAGTTGGTTGAACATGGTGCTGATAGTGCTAAGCTAAAGTATTTTAATGAGTATTGGAATATATATAAGACTTTAATTAGACATAAGAAAGATGTTATGGATAATTATCCAAAGGATGGCACTTTATCAAAGTTAAAGTGTGCTTTCTTATTGAGTGGCTTGTTTGAAAAAACAATGTTGAAAGATTTGATGGGGGCTAAATAAGATGAAAGTAAGTGTAATAGTTCCTGTATATAATGTTGAAAAATATATTGAGAAATGTTTATTATCTATTCAGAATCAAACTTTTACTGATTTTGAATGCTTGGTAATCAATGATGGTACTAAGGATAATTCAATTGAAGTAGCTAAGAAGACTGTTGGTAATGATCCTCGTTTTAGATTTTTTGATAAGGAAAATGGTGGCCTAAGTGATGCTAGAAACTTTGGCATTGAAAAGGCTAATGGTGAATATCTGTGTTTCATCGATAGTGATGACTATATTCATGAAGAATTATTAGAACTAACATATATGATGGGTAAAGAGTATGATAGTGATATCGTATGTTTTGACATGTATTATGTTTATGATAATGGTTCTTTAGAATATTCTTGGGGCTCTAATTATAAGGGTGTTTCTAATTATAGAGATAATAAAGAGATAATTTTCTCTAATAATAGTGCTAATAATAAGTTATATAAGGCTTCTTTTATGAAAAATAAGCGCTTCTTTAAGGGTATGTGGTATGAAGACTTGGCTGTGATTCCAACTTGGATTGCCCAGGCAAATAATATGGCTCATGTTTATAAACCTTTGTACTACTATGTTCAAAGAGAGGGTTCAATTACTCATAAGGCTGATATTAGAATCTTTGATATCTATAGAGCTATTTCTATGGTTAAAGAAAAGTTGCAACTAGGTGCTTATGAAGTAAGAGGTTTATATTTTGAAAACTGTTTGGTTATGACAACTCTTCGTATTAAAGAGATTAATGATAAGGCAACTAGAATTGATTATTATAAGAAGAATATTGAACATTTGGAGGAACAATATCCTAACTGGTATAGTGATGTTAAGAAGGAAAAGGATTTTAATTTTAAACAAAGATTAATCTTCTTCTTACTTCATTTGAAATTATTTGGTTTAGTAGAAAGAGCTTATAACAAATGAAAAAGAAAATCTTGTTTGTGAATGATGAAATGACAATGGGTGGTGTTGCACGTATTTTGAACACTTTCCTAAAGATGATTGATAGAGATCAATATGATGTTGATCTTTTGGTGCTTCATAAAAGAGGAGAATTGTTGAGTGAAATACCTAGTGATATCAATGTTATTGAAGGTTCAAAGTTTTTTTCTTGCATTGATAGACCATTAAGTGAATGTAAGGGTATGGAATTATTCTATAAGTTAAGACTATTATTCTATATGAAAACTGGTCTTATTAAAAATAAGATTGTAAGTGAGCGAAAGAAAATATTGAATAAACATTATGATATCGAATTTTCGGCAAAAGAAGGATTCTGTACTATTTTTACTGGTTATGGTGATTCTGATTTAAAGGTTAACTGGGTTCAAGTAGATTATAAAGAATCTAATTATTCTAGCCATCATATGGGTTTAGTAAAGGATGCGTTAACGCATATTGATATGAATATAGCTTGTTCTAATCAAGTTAAAGAATCTTATCAAGAATTGTTTGGTGTAAATAGAATTTGTGTAGTTCATAATCTTGTTGATGAAGATAGAATTAGAAACATGTCTTTAGAACCATGTGATTTAAAGCTAGATGATAAGAAGATTAATATTATTACAGTAGCTCGTTTCCATCCTCAGAAGGCTGTAGATCGACTTATTAGAGCTTATAGTAAGTTAAAGGATTACTATAATTTAATTATTATTGGTGATGGTGGTTTGAAGGATGATTTGTATAATTTAGCTAAGGAATTAAATTGTTTTGATAATATTTCTTGGTTGGGTTTAAAGTCTAATCCTTATCCTTATGTAAGAAAGTGTGACTTGTTTGTAATGTCTAGCTTATATGAGGGTTATCCTACAATGACTGTTGAATCTTTACTAAGCGATACACCGGTTTTAACTACTTTGGTAGCTGGTGTTAGCGAACAAATTGACGATTCTAATGGTTGGATTGTAGAGAATAGTGAAGATGGTTTATTTAATAAGTTAGATGAGATAAAAAAAGATAAGGCTAATTTGTTAAAATTAAAGAGGAATCTAGAGAATTATCATTATGATAATGAGAGTATTTTAAATAGATATTATGAAATATTTGAAAAGAATAATTAATTTATTATTAATATCTTTTATGGTATTAACATTAACTTCATGTAAATCAAATCATGTATATGATTTGGGAAATTTTGATGTTGATTATAAGACTATAGAATTGAATGAGAAATATGATTTAGGTAAGAAATTTACGATTTCTTTTTGGATTGAAACTAAGAGTGCTTATGTTGGTACTAATATTTTAACTATTAGAAATAAAAATGATGAAGTTTCTTTGTTGAATACAACAGAGGATGATGAAGGACAATTAACTGGATTAGTTCTTATAAACAAAAACGGGATGTTGTGTTTGAATAATGATTATTATTTGAAACTTAATACTAAAAATCATGTTGTAATTGAACTTAATAAGAAATATTTTTCATTATATTTAAATGGCGAAAAAATAGGTGAACAGGCTTTCAGCAGATCGTTTAGTGGTAAAGATTTATCATTTATTCTTGGTTCTGATAAGTTGTCTGCCAAGATAACTGATTTAAAATTGTGTGACTACATCAATACGGAAGAACTTGTGAATATTGATGACGATAGTTTTAAGTACAATTTAACTTTTGACGATGCTTTTTTGAATAACGCAAAAGGAAAGATTAAATTACCAGAAGTAAATGGATTAACTTATAGAATTGGTAATGATGATGTTGCAGAGTTAGATGGCTATTATTTAACTTTCTACGATAACGATACCAACAAAGATAAAGAATTGATATTAACAGCTACTTATCAAGGCGTAGATAAGGAATACCGATTTAACATAAGAGGAAACAACAAGGAAAAATTATTACTTAATACTAAAATTCTTGTTTATAATTCTTTGAATTACATAATTTCTGAAAGTGATATATTTGATACTAACATCAATGGAATAGATGTTGAGTACGAGGTTATCGGTGGCAATGCATCTTTTGTGAATAATCACTTTTTAAAGAATGAATTGGCTAATGAAAAAGAAAAAATAACTGTAAGAGTTAATATCGATGATATATCATTTCAAAAGGATATTGTTTTGTTGGATGAATATTATGCTTACTTGTTGGCGGGATTTACTGGTCAAGCTATATTCCCTGAATGTATAGAAGGCAATGAAAAATCTTTTTTTGCATTAAGTGATGATTTGAAAAAATGGTCTTATATAGATAGCATTAGTGTCAACGTTTCAAGCGGCTCAAAAAGAGTTAGGGATCAATATCTATCTAGAGATAAAACTGGTAATTACCTATTGCTAGGCACTCAAGGCTATATGCATCCCGAGATATATTTAGCAAATAGCGAATCGATTAATGAATTCAAACTAGAACTAAAAAATATAAATTATAGCGATAAGGATTTACATTTATTTGCCAATTATTCCTGGGCCCCTGAAATAATATATGATTATGATAATGATCAATACCTGATTTTGTACTCAGATACCGAAACTAAAAATAGTCCTATATATGCAGTTGCTACTAAGGATTTTGAACGTTTTTCTTATCCCTTTATTTTCTTTGACGTTGGATTTACGATTATAGATGCAAATATCACAATGTTTGATGGTAAGTATTATTTGTTTTATAAGGGCGAAGATGTAGAAAGATATGGAGCCCTTTATTATGCGGTTTCTGATAGTTTATCTTGTGGTAGCAACTGGCGATTGTATGATGACGAAATAACTTCGAGCTATAATTTGGAAGGACCGTTTGGATTAAAAGGTCTTGACAATAAGAATTATCTTTTTGCTGATGCGTTCGAGGTTGCCAAACCTTATTATGGATTATTTGATTCTGATAGTAAAATAAATTTGAAAAATATTAAGGATTTAAATGGGGTGCATCATTTTAGCATTTTGAAAATAACTAAAAGCGAGTATGAAAGATTAATGGAGGAATAGTATGAAGGATGTGATTATTATTGGAGCTGGTTTTGCGGGTGCTACTGTTGCGAATGTATTAGCTAACAAGGGTAAGAATGTTTTGATAATTGATAAGAGGGATCATATTGGTGGTAATGCCTATGATTATATGGAAGAAGATATCTTGATTCATAAATATGGACCTCATATTTTCCATACTAATTCTAAGGAAGTATTTGATTACTTGAGCAATTTTACCGAGTGGTATAAGTATGAACATAAGGTGTTAGGCCATGTTGATAATAAGTTAGTACCTATTCCTTTTAACTTTAAGTCAATTGAAGAATGTTTACCAGAAAAAGCTGAAGAATTAATTGAATTATTAAAGAATAATTATGGTGAGGGTAAGAAGGTACCTATCATGGAATTATTGTCTAATGAAAATGAAGATATTCGTTATTTAGCTAATTACATTTATGAACATGTTTTCAAGTATTACACTATGAAACAATGGGATATGAAGGTTGAAGAACTTGATAGTGCAGTTAGTGCTAGAGTCCCTGTTAATACTTCTTATGATGATAGATATTTCAATGATGCTTATCAATATATGCCAAAAGAAGGTTATACAAAGTTAATTGAGAAGATGTTAGATAATGAACATATTGAAGTATTGTTGGGAACCAATGTTACTGATATTTTAAAACTAGAAGATGGAACTATTTATTATAATGGTGAAGTTTTTGAAGGAGATGTTTACTATACTGGTGCTCTTGATGAATTGTTTGAATATAAGCATGGTGAATTGCCATATCGTTCTCTAGATTTAATTCTTGAAAGATTGAATAGTACTTTCCAAGATGCAGCTACAGAGAATTATCCTGAGAATGATGTTAAGTTTACTAGAATTACTGAGTATAAACATTTTATGGAAAATGAACCAAGCGATGTGACTTATATTCATACTGAATATCCTTTCCCATATAGAAGAAATGGTGAGGTTGGTAATGTTCCTTATTATCCAATTATTAAGGACGAAAACCAAGCTCTATATGAGACATATGTGAAAGAAGCTAGCAAGTACCCTAAGTTACATTTAATTGGAAGACAAGCTGAATATAAGTATTACAATATGGATGCGATTGTCTTAAAAGCTTTAGAAATGTGTAAACATTAATCTAAGATATAAGAGAAGTAATCTGCTTTATCTGGATAATGCTTTAGCATTTGATTGTAAAAATATTCTTTCATAGTTGGAGTGTATTCTCCAACTTTTTCATATATAGTAATTGTGTATGTATCATATAACTTTGTAGAATAAATTGGGTTATAGATACTTGAAATTTCTTCATTGTTTACAATCGCATCAGAAATAACATCAAACATATGTTGATATTTTTGGTCTGTGTATGTGATTGGATCTGATGTTATTATGTATTTTATAAATTGATAATCTCTTGGGAAGCCATCTCTAATATCAAATACAGCTGAATCAATATTTGGTCCATCAAGATTAGGTAATAAGGCGTTTCTTAATAAATCATCGGTAATGATTCCATAAGTACCAGTAGCTAAAAAGGCTGTTGTATTTTCATCTGGTTCAATTGATTTGATATATTCTGATAAATCGATTAATTCGTTTTTGTCACCTAGTATTTCTGGTTGTTTCTTAATACTGGTAAATAGTGGAATATTATATGGCAAGTAAATTCCAATTGATTGAATTAATAATAAGATAACAGCAACAAAAGATATTTTATTGTTTATGTTTGTTAAATATAATAATCCATTAGTAAATAATACTATAATGTTGAATAGAAAAACATAGTAATGGTGGAATTCAAAAGATTGAATTTTCCAAATCATTAAACATGGTATTACTATCGAAATTATATTTATGATTAATAATTCTTTCTTTGTGTTTAATAAACCAATAAGTGAAATAAGTATTATGATAGGCGAAATATAATTTATAAAACTTCTTATTTTATGTGGATGGTTATAGAAAGCGTAGACTTCGTCAAAATTGTTAGTTAATACTCTAGTTAAAAAGCCATTAAAGAATAGTAGTACTATCACCAATAATATAATGCCTGATGATATAAGTTTTAATAGATCATATGCTCTCTTATTTTTATAGAATAACCACTTAATAAAATATGATAAATATAGACATACCGCTGAATATAAATACCATCTTCTCAAGAAAATCGCTAGGAATAGACAAAAGTTTACAAGAATGCAATCGCATATTTTAATATCTTCAAAATTAGGTAGTATGACTAAACTGTAAACAAGTATGATAAAGAACAAGCCTGAGCAGTCTACTTTTCCATAAAAAAGGGTTAGGTATAGTGGATAAAAAGCTAGGATTATTAATGAAGGTAAGTGATTATTTTTATTTATATAGTGAAAATATAAAATGTTTAACAACAAGAATGTTGGTAATAAGAATAATAAAAGAATGCTTATAGAAAAAAATAAATATGATTCTTTGATTAGAATAAGTGGTAATCCAAATAAGGCTGGTAAATAAGAATAATCAGAAGTGTTCATCGAATTATAAACAGTTTCTAAAATTATAGACGGATTTTCATAGAAGAACTTCTTTAATGTTAAGGCTCTAATCCAGTGTCCAGCATAATCGTAAGCGTATATAGTGTCTTCGATATGGAAGAAGACGAATAAACCTAAAGCTATTAATCCAGTTGGTATTATTGAATTTAAAATAATAGCTTTATATTTATTTTTTATTGTATTGTTGTATTTCTTATAAATATAAAAGAAAGAACCAACAATAATTACTGGATAGATTGAGACTAATAATAAACGTAGTATATTTCGCATGTATTAATTATATCTAGTAAACAATAGTTTATAATTAAAGTTATGAGAAAAAAGAACATTATTAACATTTTATTTGAAGTATTATTTTATTTGTCTATTTTTGCGTACATGCTAGTGATTAAAAGTATATACTCAACAAACGTTCCTTATGATTTGAAAGTATTCTTTGGCTTTGCCTTGGCAATAATCGGAATATGTATCCTTGTTGGTGGTCATGCCAACAAATATGTATCTTTAGTGTTGTGTGCTATTTTTACTTTATATTTAGTTGCTCAAAAGACATATTATAAGGGTTTTGGATCATATTTTCGTTTTTCTACAGCCAAAGAATTATCTTCTGAAGTAGCGGGACAAGGAGCGGCTATAAACGAATTATTTGATATGAATGATATCATTCCGTTTGCAGTTTTATTAGTTATTGTCGCTGGTTTTTTAGTTATTAGATATTGTTTTAAAATTAAGACGAAATATAAGTGGTATGTTCGCTTGAGTTCATTACTTTGTTTCTTATTATCTTTTGTTTCTATTAATAGTATGGTTAAGCAAGTATATGCTACAAATACGGATGATAATTTTCAAATTTATCATACCGATTTTTATGTTTATGATACAGTTAGTAATCCTAAAGCTTTCGTAGATAATTTGGGTTTATTGACTTTTGAATTTAGAGATTTACAAGCTTTAGTAAAAGGACAAAAAGACAATGAATTATATACCGATAAAATTGATAGTTATTTTGAAAACAAAGGTTCAATAAAGAAAACTAATGATTATACTGGTATGTTCAAGGATAAATCATTGTTGGTTATCCAGGCTGAATCATTGAATAATTTTGGTATTAATGAAGAGTTAACACCTACTTTATATAGAATGATTAGTAATAGTATTCAAATTTCAAATTTTGATACACCTTTATTAATTGGTTCTACTAGCGATAGCGAGTTTATGGTTAATACTTCTTTTATTCCAGAAGCTGAAGGTTATTCTGTTTGTTACCAATATGTAAATAACACATATCCTTTAACACTTGGTAATTTGTTTAAGAATAATGGTTATAGTACTAATGCCTTCCATAATAATTTTGGTGAGTACTATAACAGATTTACTACATTTAATAATTATGGTTATGAGTTCTTTGATAGCTATGGTTTGGGGATTGAATCTGAGGCTAATGATGCTTCGGTAAGTGAACAAATCGGTTGGATTGATACAGAAAAAGAAAAGTTCATGTCAATGTGGATTTCTTATTCAGGACACCAACCATACGAAGCTGATGGTGTTGGTGTTAGTCAAGATGATGTAGATAAGATTAAAGAGTTATATCCAAACTTAAATGATGAATATGTTTATTATTTAGCTAAGAGTATGGATTTTGATAGGGCGGTTGAACAATTCTTAAATGTTATGGAATGGACTGGAAGAATTAATGATGTTGTTATTGTAATCTACGGTGACCATGTAGCTAAAGGTTTAGATTTATCTAAAGGTACTAACTTTGATGAAGTGTTTGGTGTAAATAGTGATGATAATCCTTCTATTACATATACTCCATTATTTATCTATGCGAACGATATGGAGCATCAGGTTGTTAATAAATACTGTACAGCCTTAGATATCTTACCTACTTTGATGAATTTGTGGGATATTGATTATGATAATGAATATGCATTTGGTCACGATATATTAGATGATGATTATAGTGGTTTTAGTTTTGATGCAAATGGCAATTATTGGAATAGTGATTTCTACTTCAATTCTTCAAATAACACAATAACAACTTATAATGGTTATAGTGAAGATAGTGCTAGAGAAATTGTTAATAATTTCAATGAAAAAAGAGAAATCTGTAAAGAAATATTAAAAATTGATTATTTCAAGAAATAGGAGATTCATATGTTAAGTATTATTGTTCCATGTAAAAATGAAGAAGAAGCTATTCCTTTGTTTTATCCAGTACTAAAAGAAAATTTGGATAAGATGAATGTTGAATATGAATTATTAATTGTTGATGATGGTTCAACTGACAAGACAGTTGAAGTTTCTTTGAAGTTAAAGGAAAAAGATCCAAATATAAAAGTTATTAGTTTTTCACGTAACTTTGGCAAGGAAGCTGGTATGTTAGCTGGTATGAAAGAGGCTAAGGGTGATTATGTAGTCATCATGGATGCTGATTTACAAGATCCACCTGCTTTATTGTCTGAGATGTATAACTATGTAAAGAGTGGTGAATATGATAGTGCTGCTACTTATAGAGTTACTAGAAAAGGTGAGCCACCTATTAGATCTTTCTTTGCGCGTCAATTTTATAAGTTAATCAATAAGATGATTGATGTTGAGATTGTGGATGGAGCTAGAGATTATCGTTTGATGAATCGTAAGATGGTTGATGCGATTATTTCTTTACCTGAATATAATCGTTTTTCTAAGGGTATTTTCTCTTGGGTTGGTTTTAAGACCAAATATATCGAATTTGAAAATGTTGAAAGAGTAGCTGG